>JANOAQ010000811.1:0-4668 GCA_031411195.1 Burkholderiaceae bacterium
TCATCCTGGTGCTCAAGGGTGTGTCGCTGGAGGTGCCCGAAGGCAAGGTGGTGGCCCTGCTGGGTGGCAACGGTGCGGGCAAGACCACCACCTTGCGCGCCGTCAGCACCCTGCTGGCCGGCGAGCGCGGCGAGGTGACCAAGGGCTCGATCGCCTTGCGCGGCGAGCGCATCGACCGGCTCAGCACGTCGGACATGGTCAACCGGGGTGTGATCCAGGTGATGGAGGGCCGGCACTGCTTTGCCCACCTCACGATCGAAGACAACCTGATGACCGGCGCCTACACACGCCGCGACGGCAAGGCCGCGGTGGCACAGACGCTGGAGAAGGTCTACAACTACTTTCCGCGTCTGAAGACCCGGCGCACCAGCCTGGCGGCCTACACCTCGGGCGGTGAGCAGCAGATGTGCGCCATCGGCCGCGCGCTGATGGCCAACCCCAAGATGGTGCTGCTCGACGAGCCCAGCATGGGCCTGGCGCCGCAGATCGTGGAAGAAGTGTTCGAGATCGTCAAAGACCTCAACACCAAGGAGCAGGTCACCTTCTTGCTGGCCGAGCAGAACACCAACATCGCCCTGCGCTACGCCGACTACGGCTACATCCTGGAAAACGGCCGCATCGTGATGGACGGCGAAGCCAAGGCCCTGCGCGAGAACGAGGATGTCAAGGAGTTCTACCTGGGCATGGGTGGTGGTGACCGAAAGAGCTTCAAGGACGTCAAGAGCTACAAACGAAGGAAAAGGTGGTTGGCCTGATCCATCGCACGCCGCAGGAACTCCATGTCCGATGACTTCGGCTTCGCCCCGCCGCCATTCGAGCCCGAAGTGGCGCTGCAGAAGCTCAAGCGCGACCTGCGTGACCTGGGGCTGACCGAGCGCGAAGGCCGCTTTGAGCGGCGGGGCGTGGCCATCGCCCGTGCGGCCCTGGATGGCGCCGCGATTCGTGCTGCCCGGGTCAAGCGCCCGGCCCGCAGCAGCCCCGAATGGCAGGACAAGGTGCTCAAGACCAGCGCCGACGCCCGCGACTTCGTGGCCGACCTGAAAAGACAACTGGCGCAGTGGAGCGACCGTGATGACTGATTTTTACGATGCGCTGGAACAGCGCGCGCCTGAAGTGCGCGAAGCCACCCTGATGGCGGCACTCGCCGCCCACGTCACCCGGGCCAAGCGCAGCACGGGTGCGTTTGGCGAGATCCTGGCCGGTGTCGACACGGCGGCCATCGGCAACCGCGCTGCCCTGGCCGCCCTGCCCGTTACCCGCAAGCACGAGTTGCTGGCCCGCCAGCAGGCGCTGCGCGCGCAAGACCCGTTCGGCGGCTTTTCAGCCATAGGCTGGCGCGGGCTGCGTGCCGGCAAGGGCGCCAGGCGCGTATTCCAGTCGCCCGGCCCCATCTACGAGCCTGAAGGCCAGGGCGTCGATTACTGGCGTATGGCGCGGGCCATCTTCGCCGCGGGGTTCCGCGCGGGCGATCTGGCGCACTGCAGCTTCAGCTACCACCTCACGCCGGCCGGCTCGATGATGGAATCGGGCGCGCATGCCGTGGGCTGCACCACCTTTGCCGGCGGCGTCGGCAACACCGAACTGCAGTTGCAAGCGGTGGCCGAGTTGCGCCCGCACGGCTACATCGGCACGCCCAGCTTCTTGAAGATCCTGGTCGAAAAGGCCGCCGAAACGGGCGCCGACATCCGCAGCCTGGCCAAGGCCTCGGTGGGTGGCGAAGCTTTCCCGCCCAGCCTGCGTGATTGGCTGGCCGAGCGCGGTGTGGCGGCTTACCAAAGTTACGGCACGGCCGACTGCGGCCTCATCGCCTACGAAACCAGCGCGCGCCAAGGCCTGGTGCTGGACGAGGGCGTCATCCTGGAGATCGTTCGCCCCGGCACCGGCGACGTGCTGCCCGATGGCGAGGTGGGCGAGGTGGTGGTCACCGTGCTCAATGCCGACTACCCGCTGGTGCGCTTCGGCACCGGCGACCTGTCAGCCGTGCTGAGCGGCCCTTGCCCTACCGGCCGCAGCAACACCCGCATCCAGGGCTGGCTGGGCCGGGCCGACCAGACCACCAAGGTGCGCGGCATGTTCGTGCACCCCGGCCAGGTGGCTGATGTGGTGCGCCGCCATGCCGAAATCGTCAAGGCGCGGCTGGTGGTCGAAGGCGAGATGGCCAACGACCGCATGACGCTGAAGGTGGAGGTGGTTGCGGCGGGCGCCCCTGAAGGCCTGGCCGCTGCAGTGGCCGCCAGCGTACGTGACGTGACCAAGTTGCGGGCCGACGTGCAACTGGCCGCGCCAGGCAGCCTGCCCAACGACGGCAAGGTGATCGAGGACGCGCGCAGCTACCGCTGAGCGCTTGGGCGTCTTTCGCGCAGGCCGGCTCGCCACACGAAAGGCCGCCCGCCCGACCACGCCCGAATGGCGCTCAAACGCTGAACATCGGTCAGCCGCTGCCCAAGCCCCGGCAGCGGGCTGCACAGCGGCTTGGCCGGCCGCCTCCCCCCGCTTGACGATGGCCGCGGCGGGTCCGGGCGCCATGGCCCGCCCGGGTCCAGCTTCGTGACGATCCGGTGACGCTGGTTGACTAGTATTTGTCAATCACCCCCGCCACTTGGAGAGCACGATGCGCATCCCCCACAAGTCCCTGCGGCGGCCCGCATGGCCCTTCCATGCGCTGGCGCTGGCTGTCGCCAGCGGGTTGGCCGGCAGCGCCATGGCCGCACCGTCGATCCACAGCTGGACCGACTGGTTCAGCGACTCGGGTGGTGTCGAGGGAACGATCGCACTCAAAGAAATTGATCTCACGGTGCGCTACCGCGGCCCCTACCACTCGGCCGTGCTGTTTGGCGGCTTCGAGGAGATGCGCAGCGCCAGCTTCACCAACGGCGTGATCGCCAACAAGCCGCCCAATGGCGACGTGATCAACCTGCAGGGCGGCGCCGGCCAGGGCGAGATCACGTTCTCGCAGGCCTTGATCAACCCGGTGATGGCCATCCTGTCGCTGGGCCTGCGCACCAACGACAACCGCTACTTCCCCGCCGAGATGGTGTTCGCCGACGGCGTCGAGTTCGAGGTCCTCAACAGCAGCCGATCGGACTACGGCTATGGCGGGCCGCTGACCAAGAGCGGGCAGACCCTGCGCGGGTTGGAGAGTGCCGGCAGCATCCGCTTCATCGGTGCCTACAGCCGCATTGCCTGGACCACGCCGCTGCAGGAGAAGGAGTTCAGCACCGGCCCGATTGGCGGAAGCTGGCACATCAATGTCGGCGCGCCTTGCGAAAGCATCGACATCGGCCGTGGCCCGCTGCTGGCCGCCGCAACGGTGTTCAATGGCTGCAATGCCACGAATGTGTCCAATGCCTGGCGCCAGGACGCCGCGCTCGAGGTGCTGGGCAGCTACCGAAACGAGGGTCAGCACACCCTGGCGGCTGACCTCAACCTGGGCCCGACGGCGGTCTATTCCAACCGCGGCCTGGTGGTGATCGAGGCCGGCCGGACGCTGAACGCCGGCGCCAAGAGTTATGTCGATGTCGGCGGCACCCAGGTGTTCGGCACCTTGAACCTGAACAGCGCCAGCCTGCAACTGGCAGGTTCGCTTCAGGTCAAGGCGGGTGGGCGCCTGAACGTGACCGGCAGCCACTACGCCTCGCTGGGTGGTGACATCCGCATCGAGGGCGAAGGCGCCTTGATGCGGGTGCTGGCCCCGACCACCGGCTACGGCGCCATCACGCTGGGCCCGCAAGGCAGCTTCGAGCTGGGAACGGGGATGGTGATGCAGCTCACCGCGGCGGGCCGGCTGCTGGTCGACGGCAGCGGCGCCAATCTCTACAACAACGGTGAGCTCAACCTGCTGGCCGGTGCCACCCTGAACATCAACGAGGGCCAGTTCCGCAACAACAGCTACCTGCGGGCCGAGTCAGGCGCGCAGGTGTATGTCAACGGCGGACGCCTCACCAACGCCCTGGGCGGGCATCTGCTGAGCAATGACCAGGTCGGCGTGGGCGGCACTGCCGTGGCGGCGCGCTTGACCAATGCCGGCACCGTCGCCCTGACCGAGCGCGGGGTCTTGAGCATCTTCAATCGCGGCAGCTTCGAGCAACAGGCGGGCGGCCTGCTGGTGGGCAGCGCGGGATCGATGGTGGAGGTGACTGCCGGCGGCCAGGCCCTGCTGGCCGGCAAGACGGTGCTGAATGGCAGCCTGAGGATCGAACACATGGCACGGGTGGAGGTGCCCGGCGGCGGCAATTTCACGCACCGGATGCAGCCTGGCAGCACCGGCGTCAACCAGGGTGAGCTGATCAACGCCGGCTTTTCCACGCTGGGCGGCACCTTGGGGGCGTCGACCTGGGTCAACGAAGGGCAGCTGACCAACCACAATTTCCTGCAGGTCGAGGTGGGCACCACCCTGGCCAATTTCGGCACGATCATCAACCATGCCTTCGTCCAGGTGGACGGCGTCCTGGCCATGCACCCTGCAGCCTGTACGTGCAGTTCGGTGGCGACCTCACGGTCAACGGCACGTTGACCGGTGGGCGCTTCGTGTCGGGCGATCCGCTGGTGATTGCCAACGGCCTGCTCGGGGGCAGCGGCAGCATCTTCGGCGATGTGCTGATCCAGGGCGGCGTCGCCGCGCCCGGCAACTCGCCCGGCACGCTGCGGGTGATGGGCGACATGGTGCTG
>JANOAQ010000812.1:0-5798 GCA_031411195.1 Burkholderiaceae bacterium
GCCATCTTCGCGCCCGCCAAGACGCCGCCCGCCGTGCTGGACCAGTTGAATGCCGAGATCAACAAGGCGCTGGCCGCCAAGCCGGTGCAGGACAAGTTCGAGCAGCTGTCGCTGGAAGCGCAGCGCCTGGACCGCGCCGCCACGCGCCGCTACGTCGAAGGCGAAGTGGCGAAGTGGGGCAAGCTCGTGAAGGACATTGGCATCAAGGTTGAATAGAGCGCTGGTGCCGAGCTACAGCAAGCCCCTGACAAACCACCCCAAGGAGACCCAAGATGGACCGCCGTTCAATGCTCAACACCTCGGCCACGATGACGGTGGGCGCAGTCGCCGGCTGCGCGCTGCCGGGCACCGCCGCGCAGGACGTGAAGACACCCTTCACCGTGCCCGCCACTTACGTGCCTATCGTCGGCAGCGAGCTGATGTTCCCGGTGCGCCGCATCTACTGCATCGGCCGCAACTATCGCGCCCACGCCATCGAGATGGGCTCCAACCCCGACCGCGAGCCGCCCTTCTTTTTTCAGAAGCCCACCGACGCGATCCAGAACGTCGCCCCGGGCACCGTGGCCGATCACCCCTATCCGCCGCTGACCAAGAACTACCACTACGAAGTGGAACTGGTCGCTGCCCTGCACAAGGGCGGGCGCAACATCCCCATGGCCCGGGCGCTGGAACATGTGTATGCCTACGCCCTGGGCCTGGACATGACCCGCCGTGACCTGCAACGTGGCATGGGCGACCAGAAAAAGCCCTGGGAGATCGGCAAGAGCTTCGACCGCAGCGCGCCCATCGGCCCGCTACACCTTGCAACCCAGACCGGCCCCTTCACCCAGGGCAACATCTGGCTGAAGGTGAACGGTGTCACCAAGCAGAACGCCAACCTGAACCAGATGATCTGGAGCGTGGCCGAGCAGATCGCCCAGCTCAGCGAAGCCTTCGAGCTGATGCCCGGCGACATCATCTACTCGGGCACGCCCGAGAACGTGGGCCCGGTGGTGCGCGGCGACGTGATCGAGTGCCACATCGACAAGCTGCCCAAGCTGTCGGTCAAGATCGTCTGAAATGCCTGCCCTCTGAGCCCCGCCGGAGCCTGGCCATGCCCCTAGCGCCCAACCGCAGATCCTTCACCGGCTGGCTGGCCGCTGCCGCAGCGGGGGCGGCCCTGCCGCTGCGCGCCGCCGGCGAACTGCCGCTGCGCCCTGCCGATGCGCTGCCGCTTTTTGACGCCCACATCCACTACAGCCACGATGCCTGGGAGCTGGTGCCGCCCAAGCAGGCGGTGGCCATCTTGCGCCAAGCGGGGCTCAAGGGCGCGCTCGTTTCTTCGTCCGACGACGACGGCAACCAGTTGCTGGCCGCAGAGGCACCCGACCTGATCGTGCCCGAACTGCGCCCCTACCGCCGCCGCGGTGAGATCGGCAGCTGGATGAAGGACGACGGCGTGGCCCGCTACCTGGAGCAACGCCTCGCCAAGTTCAAGTACGCCGGCATCGGCGAGTTCCACCTGTATGGCGCCGACGCCGACCTGCCCGTGCCGCGCCGCATGGTGGCGCTGGCGCGCGAGCATGGCCTGCTGCTGCACGCCCATTCCGATGTGGACTGCATCGAGCGCCTGCTCAAGCAGTGGCCCGAGGCCCGCATCCTGTGGGCGCATTCGGGCTTCGACCGGCCGCAGGCGGTGCGCGAGGTGCTGCGCCGGCATCCCCGGCTGTGGTGCGACCTGGCCTTTCGCGGCGACCACGCCAGCGGCCATCAGGTCGATCCGGCCTGGCGCGAAGCATTCAACGAGTTCCCGGGCCGCTTCATGGTCGGCACCGACACCTTCACGCCCGAGCGCTGGCACTACATCCCCGCCCACGCCGCCTACTCGCGCCTCTGGCTGGCCAGCTTGCCCGCCCCGCTGGCCGAGGCCATCGGCTGGCGCAATGCGCAGGCGCTGGTGCGCGGCGCCGGCAAGGCCTGAACGTGGCAGGCAGCCGGCCGCTCCTGGCCTGGGCGGCAGCGGCCTGGGCAGTGCCGGCCCGGGCGGCGCCGGCCAAGGCCACGCTGGTCGAGGTGTTCGCCCTGGCGGCGGCATTGGCTGCCGCGCCCGGCTGGGCCGCCGAGGCGCCGCCGGCCTGCGGCCCGCACCTGGCCGGCCCGGCGCGCCAGCAGGCCGAAGGGCGCGGTTGGGCAATTGCCTTCGCACCCGGCGCGTGGCCGGTGCCGGTAGGCCGGCACTTCGCGCTCGACATCACCGTCTGCCCACCCGCCGGCGTGCCCGCGCCCGCCACGCTGAAGGTGGATGCCGACATGCCCGCCCACCAGCACGGCATGAACTACCGGCCCACGGTGAAGGCCCTGGGCGGCGGGCGCTACAGCGCCGAAGGGCTGATGTTCCACATGCCGGGGCGCTGGCGCGTGTCGTTCACCGTGGACGGCGGCGCGCCGCTCACACACGAGCTGCGCATCCCGTGAGACCGCGCTGGTTGCAGCGTCGGTTGCAGCGCCGGCTGCAGCGTTGGGCGGCCGGGGTGCTGGCCTGCATCGGGCTGCAGGCGGCCAACGCTGCAACCCGCCTGCTCGACTTCACACCGGACGAGCGCATGCAGATCCTGCAGCACGGCCCCTGGCCGCCGCCGTCGGCGCGAGATGCCGGCAACGCCCTGACTGGCCGGCCGGTGGCCATCGCGCTGGGCCAGCGCCTGTTTTTCGACCCCCGCCTGTCGCCCGACGACCGGCTGGCCTGCGCCAGCTGCCACGTACCCGGCCTGGCCTTTGCCGATGGCCGCGCGCGCGGCCAAGGGCGCGACACGCTCGACCGCCACACCCCCAGTCTGTGGAATGCCGGCCACCAGCGCTGGCTGGGCTGGGACGGCGCCTTCGACAGCCTGTGGTCGCAAGCCCTGCACCCGCTGCGCAACCCGCGCGAGATGGGGACGAGCGGTGCGCAATTGCAAACCCTGCTGCGCGCCGACACCAGCCTGTCCTGTGCCTGGCGACAGACCTTCGGCACGGCACCGGCCAGCGACGACGAGGCCGTGATCCTGCAGGCGGCCAAAGCGCTGGGCGCCTTCGTGGCCACACTGCAATCGGGCCGCACGCCGTTTGATGCCTTCCGCGATGCACTGGCCCGCAATGACCGGCGCGCCGCCGCGCGCTACCCGCTGGCCGCGCAGCGCGGGTTGCGGCTGTTCATCGGCCATGGGCGATGCAGCACTTGCCACACCGGCCCGCTGTTCAGCAACGGCGAATTTGCCGACACCGGCCTGCCCTTTTTCGTGCGGCCTGGCGTGGTCGATGCCGGCCGGCACGGCGGCATCACCGCCTTGCTGGCCAGCCCCTACAACCTGCTGGGCCCGTACAGCGACAAGTACAGCGACAAGCACGGCGCTGCGCCCGACGATGCGGCGGCCACCAAGACCCGCCACGTCAGCCAACAGCACCGCAACTTCGGCGAGTTCAAGGTGCCCAGCCTGCGCAACGTGGCTGACACGGCGCCCTACATGCACGACGGCCAGCTGGCCACGCTGCAAGCCGTGATCGACCACTACGACCGGCTCGATACCGACCGTCTGCATGCCGATGGCGAGGCGATCCTGCGGCCGCTGCAGTTGAGCGCGGCGCAGCGTGCCGACCTGCTGGCCTTTCTGCAGACGCTCAGTGACCCGGGCGCGCGCCGCTGGAAGCCACCACCCCCGCCGCCACCCCAGCCGACGGCCGTGTCAAAGGCCGCTTCGAAACGCTGCGGTAAGGTATGAAGGCCGCCGGCTTGCCTGCCGGCACCGACGGAGACCGCCCGATGGCCGAGCCTGGTGACCACGACAACACCCACGACCACAACCACGACCACCCCGCGCCATCGGCCGGCAGCCTGGGCATCGCGCGCACGGGCACCTTCGACGGCCCGGCCTTCGAGCAAGCCATAACCGACCTGCTGCGCGCCTGCGGCGTGGCGCCGGACGGCGCCCACACCGGCAAGACGCCCAAACGTGTGCGTGAGCTGTGGGAACGCCGCCTGCTGGGGGGCTATGCCCTCGATCCGGCGCAGGTGCTGGGCGACGGTTTTGCCGACCCGCGCCAGGACATGGTGGTGGTGCGCGGCATCGCCGTGCATGGCGTGTGCCCACACCACCTGGTACCTTTTCGCGGCATGGCGCACGTGGCCTATGTGCCGGGTGGGCGGCTGCACGGCTTTGGCCGCATCGCCCGGCTGGTCGATGCCATCGGCCACCGCTTCACCTACCAGGAGTGGATGACCCGCGACATCGCCGACGCCCTGGTTCAGCACGGCCAGGCCAAGGGCGCCGCCTGCGTGATCGACGCCGAGCAGCTGTGCCTGCTGCTGGGCGAGGACCGGCGCGGCGACGAACGCGTGTATACCCAGGCCTTTGCCGGCTGCTTCAACACCGACACCCAGGTGCGGCGCGAGTTCCTGCAGGCCATCGGCCAGCGGGCTGCTTGAGCGCAGACCCTGGGTGGCCCTGCGCCGTGCGCCCCGCAGGTCAATCAACGACCGGCCGCAAGATTGTTGTAACTTTTGGACGCCGGCACAGACCAATGCTGCAATGCCCTGACATCCCCTGGAGTAGCCCGACCCATGCATGCCACCTTGCCGCTGCTAGCAGCCACCGATTTCCCACGACTCAAGCGCCGCGCGCTGGACACCTTGCAGGTCAACCTGGGCTACCGCTGCAACCAGAGTTGCCTGCATTGCCATGTCAACGCCAGCCCCCAGCGCACCGAGATGATGGACGCCGACACGGTGGCCCTGGTGCTGCAGGTGCTGCAGGCCCGCGCCATCACCACGCTCGATCTGACCGGTGGCGCGCCTGAACTGAACCCGCACTTTCGCACCCTGGTGCGGGGTGCCCGGGCCCTGGGGGTGCGGGTGATCGACCGCTGCAACCTGACCATCCTGTCCGAACCCGGGCAGGCCGATCTGGCCGACTTTCTGGCCGAGCAAGGCGTCGAAGTGACCGCCTCGTTGCCCTGCTACTCACCGGCCAATGTCGACCGCCAGCGTGGCGACGGCGTGTTCGAGCGCAGCATTGCCGCGCTGCAGCAGCTCAACGCCTTGGGCTATGGCCACGAGGGCAGCGGCCGGGTGCTCAACCTCGTCTACAACCCGCAAGGCCCCGTGCTGCCGCCGCCGCAAGGCGCGCTGCAGGCCGACTACAAGCGTGAGCTGCTGGCGCACTTCAACGTGCACTTCAACGAACTGTTCGCCTTGACCAACATGCCCATCCAGCGCTTTGGCAGCACCCTGGTCAGCCAGGGCACCTTTGCCGCCTACATGCACTTGCTGCGCGGCGCGCACCAGGCCGGCAACCTGGCCACCGTGATGTGCCGCAGCACCGTCAGCGTCGACTACCAGGGCGACCTGTACGACTGCGACTTCAACCAGATGCTGGGCCTGCGCGCGCACATCGGCCCGGCCGCGATGCCGCACCTGCGCGATCTGCTGGTCCACGCCGCTGAGAACACGCACATTGCCATCGCCGACCACTGCTACGGCTGCACCGCCGGCCAGGGCAGCAGCTGTGGCGGCGCGCTGGAAGCGGCGCAGTCCCCCGGTGCCCCTGCAGTGGTCGCCGAGCACGCCCGTCACGCCGGTCACGCCATTCAAGCCCCTCACGCGGCGCCCGCCGCGGCGGCTTGATGGCCGAGCCCGCCCAAGGCGCCTCGCCGGCGGGCAGCGGCGCCGTGCTGGTGGCCGCCGGGGTGCTTGCGCTGGGCGTGGTGGCGCTGTACCTGTACTTCGACTTGGGCCGCCTGCTCACGCTCGAACAGCTCAAGGCCAGCCGCGATGCGCTGGTGGG
>JANOAQ010000813.1:0-3039 GCA_031411195.1 Burkholderiaceae bacterium
GGACGCCGCCAACTCGCCCGACGGCAACGGCTACGCGGTCTTCGGCAAGGTGGTCGAGGGCATGGACGTGGTCGACCGCATCAAGGCGGTGCCGGTGGGAACAAGGCCATGCACCAGAACGTCCCCCAGCAAGCCATCCTCATCAAGCAAGCCACCCTCCTGAAAGACGCCAAATGACCAAGACCGTTGAATTGACCACCAGCCACGGCGCCATCCGCATCGAACTCGACGATGCCAAGGCCCCCCTGTCGGTGGCCAACTTTCTCAGCTATGTGCAGAGCGGCCGCTACGACGGCACCGTGTTCCACCGCGTGATCAAGGGCTTCATGCTGCAGGGCGGGGGTTTTGAAGCGGGCATGAAGCAAAAGCCCACCGGCGCCGAAATCAAGAACGAGGCCAACAACGGCCTGAAGAACGACAAGTACACCCTGGCCATGGCGCGCACCAGCGCCCCGCATTCGGCCACGTCGCAGTTCTTCATCAACGCCAGTGACAACGGCTTCCTCAACCACACCAGCGAAAGCGCGCAAGGCTGGGGTTACGCCGTGTTCGGCAAGGTGGTGGGTGGCACCGAGGTGGTCGATGCCATCGAGCGCGTGGCCATCGGCCGCAAGGGCTTCCATGACGACGTGCCGAACGAAGACGTGGTCATCCTCAAGGCCGTCGAGATCACCTGAGCGCCCGCCATGGGCACCGCCCCGGCGCTGCCACCCAGGGGTGTGCCGCTGGCCGCCCCGCCACTGCCGCACGTCGGCGTGCTGCTGGCCGATCCGACCTGGCGCCAGATCGACCTGCTGTCGGACGTGCACCTGCACGCCGACATGCCCCGCACCTTCGAGGCCTGGCGCCAGCACCTGCTGGGCACCTCGGCCGATGCGGTGCTGATGCTGGGCGATCTTTTCGAAGTGTGGGTGGGCGACGATGCTCGCCACGCCGCTTTCGAGGCCCGGTGCATGGCCGTATTGCGCGAAGCCAGCCAGCACCGCCGTCTGGCCTTCCTGCCCGGCAACCGCGATTTTCTGGTCGGTGACGCCCTGCTGGCCGAATCTGGCGTACAGCGCTTGGCCGACCCCACCTTGCTGCAAGCCTTCGGCGGGCGCTGGCTGTTGACCCATGGTGATGCGCTGTGCCTGGCCGACACCGCGTACCAGACCTTTCGTGCCCAGGTGCGCGCCGATGCCTGGCAGCAAGCCTTCCTGGCCCTGCCCCTGGCCGAGCGCCAGCACCAGGCCCGGCTGATGCGCGACGCCAGCGCAGCCCACCAGGCCGGCATGGCCCCAGACCAGTGGAGCGATGTGGACGACGCTGCGGCGGCAGCCTGGTTGGCGCAGGCTGGTGCATCGGCCATGGTCCACGGCCACACCCATCGGCCGGGGACGCATGCCTTGCCGGGGGGCGCTGTACGACATGTGCTGGGTGATTGGGATTTCGACCACGGCGTGCCCCGGGCCCAGGCGCTGCGCTTGACGCCGGCCGGCCTGCAGCCCCTGGACATTGCCGCAAACGCTGCAGCCGGCAGCGCCAGAACCAACGCCAGAACCAGCGCATGAAGTCGCTGCTCAAGCGCTGGCGGGCTCACCGCGAGGCCCGCGTGCTGGCCCGCCGCGCCATCCCCGATGCGCTGTGGCACCTCACACTGGCGCGCCTGCCTTTTTTGGCCATGCGCAGCGAAGCCGACTTGATCGAGCTGCGCCGGCTGGCCAGCCTGTTTCTCGATCAGAAAGAGTTCACTGGCGCCGGTGGCCTGCAGGTCGACGACGCCATGGCCGTGTGCATCGCCGCCCAGGCCTGCCTGCCGGTGCTGCGCTTCGGGCTGGCACCCTACGGCGGCTTTGTCGGCATCGTGGTGCACCCCGACGAAGTGGTGGCCCGGCGCGAGGTGACCGATGACGATGGCATCGTGCACGCCTATGACGAAGTGCTGTCAGGCGAGGCCATGGCCGGCGGCCCGGTGATGCTGAGCTGGACCGACGTGGCCGAGGCCGGTGAATCGGCCGACTGGGGCTACAACGTGGTGATCCACGAGTTTGCCCATGTGCTGGACATGGGCGATGGTGAGCCCGATGGCGTGCCGCCATTGCACAGTTCGGCCGAGCGCGACGCCTGGATCGCCATCCTCGATCCCGCCTACGAGGACTTTTGCGCGGCCATAGATGCCGGCAAGCGCACGTTGCTCGATCCCTATGGCGCCACCGACGTGGGTGAGTTCTTCGCCGTGGCCAGCGAAAGCTTTTTCGTCACACCCAATGAGATGCGCACCACGCACCCCAGTTTGTACGGGTTGCTGGCGCGCTACTACAAGCAAGCCCCGGCCACCTGAGGCCGGGTGGGGCTCAAGCCGGGGTCGGCTCGGCCTTGGTCTTGTCGCTCTTCTTGGGTGGCTGGATGTCCAGTTGCACCTGCTCCTTGTCGTCCAGGCTCACCGTCAGGCGACCCCCGTCGACCAGGCGTCCGAACAGCAGCTCGTCGGCCAGGGCGCGGCGGATGGTGTCCTGGATCAGGCGCTGCATCGGGCGGGCGCCCATCAGCGGATCGAAGCCCTTCTTGGCCAGGTGCTTGCGCAAGTCATCGGTGAAGGTGACCTCCACCTTCTTTTCCTGCAACTGGCCTTCCAGCTGCAACAGGAACTTGTCGACCACCCGCAGGATGATCTCCTGGTCGAGCGCGCGGAAGCTGACCACCGCATCCAGCCGGTTGCGGAACTCGGGCGTGAACAGCCGCTTGATATCGGCCATCTCGTCGCCCTGCTCACGCGAGTTGGTGAAGCCGATGGTCGACTTGTTCATCGTCTCGGCGCCGGCGTTCGTCGTCATGATGATGATGACGTTGCGGAAGTCGGCCTTGCGCCCGTTGTTGTCGGTCAGCGTTCCGTGGTCCATGACCTGCAACAGCACGTTGAAGACATCAGGATGCGCCTTCTCGATCTCGTCGAGCAGCAGCACCGCGTGCGGCTTCTTGCTGATCGCCTCGGTCAGCAGGCCGCCCTGGTCGAAGCCGACATAGCCAGGCGGCGCACCGATCAGCCGGCTCACCGCATGG
>JANOAQ010000814.1:0-5824 GCA_031411195.1 Burkholderiaceae bacterium
ACCCGCAAGCGCGTATTCCGCGCCCTGTGGATTGCCCGTATCAATGCCGCTTCGCGCGGTTTGGGCATCACGTACAGCAGGTTCATGGCAGGCATGAAGAAGGCTGCGATCGACATCGATCGCAAGATGCTGGCTGAACTGGCGGTCAACGATCCGGCCGCTTTTGGTGCCATCGTTGCCAAGGTGAAGGCCCAGCTCGCTTGATTTGCGCACCGCCGGCCCTCGGGCTGGTGCTTGCTGCCAAGCTTTTGAAGGCCGTCACTTGTGGGCGGCCTTTTTAGTTTTCTGAACCGACATGAACGATCTCGATACCCTGGTCGCCTCGGCGGTGGCCGATTTCAATGTGGCGCCCACGCCTGCCGAACTGGAGAACGCGAAGGCGCGCTTTCTGGGCAAGTCTGGCCGCGTGACCGAGTTGCTCAAGGGTCTGGCCGCGTTGACGCCCGACGAGAAAAAAACCCGCGGCGCCGATATCAACCAGACCAAGCAGCGTATCGAAGCCGCCTTGACGGCCCGCCGGCAAGCTTTGGCGGATGCCGAACTGCACGCACAGCTCAAGGCCGAAGCCCTGGACGTTACCTTGCCTGGTCGGCAACGGGGCCTGGGCGGCTTGCACCCGATTTCACGCACGATCGAGCGCATCGAAGGCATCTTTGCCTCGATGGGTTTCGACGTGGCCGATGGGCCCGAGATCGAGACCGACTGGATGAGCTTCACGGCATTGAACAACCCCGAGAACCACCCGGCCCGGTCCATGCAGGACACCTTCTACGTCGACATGAAGGACGAGGACGGACGTTGGTACAACCTGCGCCCGCACACCAGCCCGATGCAGGTGCGCTATGCACGCGCCCATGCAGCCAGGTACGCCGGCCAGGACCAGATGCCCGAGATCCGCGTGATCGCGCCGGGCCGCACCTACCGCGTCGACAGCGACGCCACCCACTCACCCATGTTTCACCAGTGCGAAGGCCTGTGGATCGGCGAGAACGTGAGCTTCAAGGACCTGAAGGTGGTGTTTACCGGCTTTTGCCGCCAGTTTTTCGAGAGCGATGACCTGCAACTGCGCTTTCGCCCCAGTTTCTTTCCCTTCACCGAGCCTTCGGCCGAGATCGACATCGCCTTTGCGTCCGGCCCACTGAAGGGCCAGTGGCTGGAGGTGGGTGGCTCCGGCCAGGTGCACCCGAATGTGGTGCGCAATTTCGGCCTCGACCCGGAGCGCTACATCGGCTTTGCGTTCGGCATGGGCATGGATCGGCTGACCATGCTGCGCTACGGCGTCAGCGACCTGCGCCTGTTCTTTGAGAACGACCTGCGCTTCTTGCAGCAGTTCCGTTGAGCACCTCAAGCGCCTCTGTCACCGAATCTTCAGACCACCATGCAATTTCCTGAATCCTGGTTGCGCGAGTTCTGCAACCCGCCGCTGTCCACCGCCGAGCTGGCCAACCTGCTCACCATGTCCGGCCTGGAGGTTGAAGAACTTCGTCCGGTAGCGCCGCCCTTCAGTCGCGTGGTGGTGGGCGAGATCGTCGAGGCCGAACAACACCCCAACGCCGACCGCCTGCGGGTCTGCAAGGTCGACGCCGGCCAGCACAGCCGCGACGGTGCGCTGCAGATCGTCTGCGGCGCGCCCAATGCACGTGTCGGCATCAAGGTGCCGCTGGCCCTGGTAGGCGCCGAACTGCCACCAGCCGAAGAGGGCGGCAGCCCGTTCGGCATCAACCTGGGCAAGCTGCGCGGTGTGGAAAGCCAGGGCATGCTGTGCTCGGCCCGCGAATTGAAGCTCAGTGACGACCACGGTGGCCTGCTTGAGCTGGACGCCAGCGCGACCGTGGGTGCCGACTTGCGCGACCTTCTGAAGCTGGACGACTCCCTGTTCACCCTGAAGCTCACGCCCAATCTGGCACATGGCCTCAGCGTGTATGGCGTCGCGCGTGAGGTGGCCGCGCTGACGGGCGCGCCGCTGAACACACCGTCCATTGCGCCAGTGGCGACCGCCTTGGCAGAGGTGCTGCCGGTGCAGGTACAGGCCCCCGACCTGTGTGGCCGCTTCTCGGGCCGCATCGTTCGCAATGTCAACACCCAAGCCAAGACGCCCGCCTGGATGGTCGATCGCCTGGCCCGCTGCGGTCAACGCTCGGTGACGGCGCTGGTCGACATCTCGAACTACGTGATGTTCGAGTACGGCCGCCCTTCGCACATCTTTGACCTCGACAAGATCCACCAGGGCTTGGTGGTGCGTTGGGCCAAAGCCGGTGAAACACTGAAATTGTTGAACGGCAACACTGTCGAGCTGGACAGCCAGGTGGGCGTGATCGCTGATGCGCTGGCGGTCGAATCGCTGGCCGGCATCATGGGCGGCGACGCCACGGCCGTGTCTGACGCCACACGTCATGTGTACGTCGAGGCGGCCTTCTGGTGGCCCGACGCCGTGGCAGGCCGGTCGCGCCGCTACAACTTCAGCACCGAAGCCAGCCACCGTTTTGAGCGCGGCGTGGACCCGGCGCTGACGGTGGCGCACCTTGAGCGCATCACCCAGCTGATCATCGACATCTGCGGCACGGCCGACACGGCCTGCGGCCCGATCGACGACCAGACCTTGAACCTGCCCGCCTCCATGCCCGTCACCCTGCGGGTGGCGCGTGCAGCCCGGGTGATCGGCATGCCCATCAGCCAGGCACAGTGCGCGGATGTGTTCACCCGCCTGGGCCTGGGCTTTACCCAGACCGACGGCGCGCTGCAGGTGACACCGCCAAGCTGGCGCTTCGACATCGTCATCGAAGAAGACCTGATCGAGGAAGTCGCCCGGGTCATCGGTTATGAGCAACTGCCGTCATCGCCACCCACGGCGCCGATCACGCCCCACCTTCGAACCGAATCGCAACGTGGGTCGTTCGCGGTGCGCCGGACGCTGGCCGCACTGGACTACCAGGAAACCATCAACTTCAGTTTTGTCGAGACGCGATGGGAGCATGAGTTGCACGGCAATGCCGATCCCATCCGGGTGCTCAACCCCATCGCCGCGCCCTTGGCGGTGATGCGCAGCAGCCTGATCGGCAGCTTGGTCCAGGTGCTGCGGCACAACCTGGCCCGCAAGGCGGGCCGGGTGCGCGTGTTCGAGCTTGGCCGCGTGGCGCGCCGCGATGCCTTCGTGAAGGCGGGCGATCTGACCGTGACCGGCATTGACCAGCCCATGCGCGTGGCAGGGTTGGCCTACGGGCCTGCGCAAACCACGCAGTGGGGACTGAAGGAACGGCTGGTCGACTTCTTCGATGTGAAGGGCGATGTGCAAGCGCTGCTGGCGCCACGCCACGCGGTGTTCGAGGCAATGGAGCACCCTGCCATGCATCCCGGACGCAGCGCTCGGGTGCTGATCGATGGGCATGTCATCGGCCACCTCGGCGAGCTTCACCCGCGCTGGCGCCAAGCCTATGAATTGCCACTGGCACCGATCGTTTTCGAGTTGAACTTGCGCGCTGTGCTGGACCAGCCACTGCCTGCGTTTGCGGCCATCTCGCGCCACCAGACGACCACGCGCGATCTGGCCTTGGTGGTGCCCGAATCGGCGACACACGACGGTTTGATCAACGCCCTGAAGGCCGACCCGAGCGGACTGGTGCAGTCGGCCACGTTGTTCGACGTCTACAAGCCCGCGCAGCCCACTGGTGACATGGCGCCTGGCGAGCGCAGCCTGGCCGTGCGAATCGGCCTGCTGGATGCCGAGGCCACCTTGACTGAAGAGCGGATTGATGCAGCCGTAGGCGCCGCCGTGGCACGTGCTGCCCTGGCCCAGGGTGCCCGCCTGCGCGCCTGAGCGTTCGGCCAAAACAGCGAAAGCAAGTCATGAGCATCGACGAAAACCCGACCGACCGCGTGATCCTGCCCTCGCTGGAAACGCCCACGCTCACCAAAGCGGAACTGGCTGAATTGTTGTTCGAGCGTTTGGGCCTGAACAAGCGCGAGTCCAAGGACATGGTTGAAGCCTTCTTTGAACTGGTGCACGAGACGCTGGTCAGCGGCAGCGACGTGAAGTTGTCGGGCTTTGGCAATTTCAATATCCGCCGCAAGGCGCCACGTCCGGGCCGCAACCCGCGCACCGGTGAAGCGATACCGATCAAGGCGCGCAACGTGGTCACTTTTCACGCCAGCCACAAGCTCAAGGCCATCGTGCAAGGCGATGCCCCGTTGGGGGACGAGTTCGAGTAGAGTCTGAGTTTTCTTCTACACCCCATTGATTTTTATGGAGAAACTGCTGCCAGCCATCCCGGCCAAGCGTTACTTCACGATCGGTGAGGTCAGCGAGCTTTGTGGCGTCAAGCCCTACGTGCTGCGCTATTGGGAGCAAGAGTTCACCCAGCTCAAACCCATGAAGCGGCGCGGCAATCGCCGCTACTACCAGCACCATGAGGTGCTGCTGATCCGCAGGATTCGCGATCTGCTCTACGACCAGGGGTTCACCATCAGTGGTGCGCGCAACCAGTTGGGCGATCTGTTGGCGGGCTTGCGCCATGGTGCGGCCTCTGAGTTGCATGACCTTGGCACCGATGAAGAAGGGCCCGATTCGGGACTAATTGCCGGAGCGCAACCCGGCACCACAACCGGCGGACTGGGTGCCGAAGTGGTTGCGCTGGCGCCCGCCCAGCTTCGCGCTGAGCTTTTGTCGATACGTGCCTTGCTCGCTGTCTGAAAGCCTTGATTTTCGGGCTATACTTTAAGGCTCAGTCGGGGCGTAGCGCAGCCTGGTAGCGCACTTGCATGGGGTGCAAGGGGTCGCGAGTTCGAATCCCGCCGTCCCGACCATATGAATCAATGGGTTAGCTCTCATAAGGGGCTAGCCCATTTGGCTTTTTGGGCCTGACGTTCCGATTTCTGGCAATTTTCTGGCAATTCGATTCGCGGTAGGTCTGAATGCAGTGCCAGCATTGAGCGGGCAGCTCATTTGGTGTGTCGCTCTGTTCTGTGCTTTTCGATCGACGTGTGCAGATGTCATTGGCGAGCCCTGTGTCTGCTGTCGAGCAGCAAGCCGAGAGTCTCTTCACGACCCCTATGGCTGACATCGACCGAGCCGAGTTCGTCGCCTCGAATCAGTCGCTCGGACAGTCATAGACCTCCAGTGGCCTACCGCAGCACACGAGGGCTGGAGGATGGGTTCGAGATCCAGGGTAGTGCGCCGGCATATCGGTGGATCATTTCGTGGGCACCGCGGCAAGACTCATGCCAATTCCATGGCCCGCCGCGTTACGCGCGGCAACCCCACTTCGCATCGTGCCTTCGCTCTTCCTGACCTCGTGGCGGTTCGCATCGACGCTCAAATTCAAGATCGTCGTTCTGGCCATGGCCACCGGCGTGCTTTCCGCCGCAGGTACGGCGGCGCTTCTGATCCGCAACACCCAAGAGAGCATTCAGGGTGTCGTGCTGGACGCCGCCGCAGACGACCGGGAGCGCGCAGCCGCCATGCTGTCGAGCAAGGTTTCGATACTCCGGGACGCGCTCGCAGCCACCGCACGCCAAGTCCCGTCGGGGGCCTGGCGCGACGCGGCGCTCATGGGCCGCCACCTGCTCGACAAGCCGGCACTTGGCACCATGTTCGCCGCGATCTATGCGGTGGCGCCGAACGGCCAGACGCTCTCGCGAGTCGAAGGTGGACAACTGACCGCAGAGCTGCCCAATATCGCCGATCGGGAGTACTTCCTCCAGGCGCTGGCCACTGACCAACCGGTCGTCTCCAAGGTGTTGTGGGCCAAGCTGCTCAAACGGCCAGTGGTCATCCTTGCGGTCCCGGTTCTCGGCCCCGACGGTCAGTTGATCGGCGTGCTCGCCGGTT
>JANOAQ010000815.1:0-4226 GCA_031411195.1 Burkholderiaceae bacterium
CGCACCACCATCTCGACGCCGCGCCAGGCCAGGCTGCGCAGCGCTTCCACCTCGGTCTGCAGCTCGGCCAGCTTGAAGTGCACCCACTGGTTGTCGAGGATGCTGCGGCCGAAGGCCTGTCGCTCGCGGGTGTAGGCGATGGTGTGGTCGATCGCGCGCTGGGCCATCGCGCCGTTGTTCAACGCGGCCCACAGGCGCTCGATCTGGAACTGCTCCATCTGATACATGAAGCCCATGCCCTCTTCGCCGATGCGGTAGCGCTGCGGCACCCGCACGTCGTCGAAGTGCAGCTGGGCGGTGTCGCTGGCGTCCATGCCCACCTTCTTGAGCTTGCGCGCCACGCTGACGCCGGGCGTCTTCATCGGCACGATGATCAGGCTCTTGTTCTTGTGATTGGCACCGTCACTGGTATTGGCCAGCACACAGCAAAAGTCGGCCTGCGTGCCGTTGGTGGTCCACATCTTGCCGCCGTTGATGATGTAGTCGCCACCGTCCTTTCTGGCCTTGGTCTTGATGCTGGCCACATCGCTGCCCGAGCCGACCTCGCTCACACCCAGGCAGGCCACCATGTCACCGGCGATGGCCGGTGCCAGGAACTCGGCGCGCAGTTCGGCACTGCCCCGGCGCGCCAGGGCCGGCGTGGCCATGTCGGTCTGCACGCCGGTGGCCATGGGGATGCCGCCGCAGTTGATGTCGGCCAGCACCTCGGCAAACACGGCCGCGTAGCTGAAATCGAGCCCGCTGCCACCGTTTTCGACCGGCTTGTCCAGGCCCAGCAAGCCCAGCTCGCCCATGCCCTTGAAGACCTGGTGCGCGGGGAAGATCTCGTCGGCCTCCCACTGGTCGACGTAGGGGTTCACCTTCTCGGCGATGAAGCGCTTGGCCGTGGCGCGCAAGGCTTCGTGCTCGGGGGTCAGTTGCATCAGCATGGGGTCTCGCAGAAGAAATTGAATCAGGCGAACAGTTGCGACGCAGTCAACTGCCAAAGCAAGCGGACGCCGCGGAACCGGCTTGGCCGGGCCGCTGGCGGCGCCCCCTGGGGGGAGCGCCAAAGGCGCTTCGGGGGGGGTCAAGGTCTTGATACCGAGAACTGCATGGGCTGCGGCCGGCGGGCATCGCCTTCGCGGCACACGGCCAGCGTCAAGGCCAGCACGGCACGGGTGTCGCGCGGGTCGATCACGCCGTCGTCCAGGCCCAGCGCGCTGGTGGTGAAGACGCTCATCTGGCTGTCGAAGCGCTGCTGGATGCCGGCCTTGAGCGCGTCGATCTTGGCGTGGTCGACCTCGCCCTTGCGCTTCATGGCCGCCTCGGTGACGATGGCCATGGTGCCAGCCGCCTGCTCGCCGCCCATCACCGCTGTCTTGGCATTGGGCCAGCTGAAGCAGAAGCGAGGCGCAAAACCCCGCCCGCACATGCCGTAGTTGCCGGCCCCGAAGCTGGCCCCGCACTGCACGGTGATCTGCGGCACGGTGGCATTGGCCACGGCCTGGATCATGCTGCTGCCCTGCTTGATCATGCCGCGCTCTTCATACTGGCGGCCCACCATGTAGCCGGTGGTGTTCTGCAGGTAGACGATGGGCGTGCGGCTCTGGCAGCAGGCCTGGATGAAGTGGGTGGCCTTGGAAGCACCGGCGTTGTCGATAGGGCCGTTGTTGGTGATGATGCCCACGGCATGGCCTTCGATGCGGGCATGGCCGCACACCGTGGCGCTGCCGTAGTTCTCGCTGAACTCGAGGAACTCGCTGTCATCGACGAAGCGGGCAATGGCCTGGCGCATGTCGACCGGGCGCTTGTGGTCGGTGGGCATGATGCCCAGCAGCTCTTGGGCATCGAATCGCGGCGCCTTGTAGGCCCGCGCGGGCGGTGCGCAACTGGGCCAGTCGATCTGCTGCATCACCTCGCGGGCGATGCGCAGCGCGTCGCGGTCGTCCTCGGCCAGGTAGTCGCCCAGGCCGCTGATGCTGGTGTGCATCTCGGCGCCGCCCAGTTCTTCTTCGGTGGCCACCTCGCCGGTGGCGGCCATGAGCAGCGGCGGGCCGGCCAGGAAGGCCCGGCTGCGGCCGCGCACCATGATGATGTAGTCGGACAGGCCGGTCTGGTAGGCGCCCCCGGCGGTGGACGAGCCGTGCGTGACCGTGACCACCGGCAGCCCCTGCGCCGACATGCGCGCCAGGTTGCGAAACAGGCTGCCACCGCGCACGAAGCCTTCGACCCGGTACTTCAGCAGGTTGGCGCCGGCGCTTTCGACCAACTGCACATAGGGCAGGCGGTTTTCAAGCGCCAGCTCCTGGATGCGCAAGGCCTTCTCGAGTCCACCGGCCTGCATGGCCCCGGCATCGATGCCCGAATCACTGGCGGCCACCATGCAGCGGATGCCGGCCACAAAGCCGATGCCGCCGATGACACCGCCGCCGGGCACAGTCTTGCTTTCGTCGGGCGTGTCCAGGCCGTAGCCGGCCAGCGTGCACAGCTCGAGCCAGGGCGTGCCGGGGTCGAGCAAGAGCGCGATGCGCTCACGCGGCAGCAGTTGCCCGCGTGATTCGAAGCGCTTGCGCGAGGCGTTGCTGGCATCGACGGCGCGGTTCTCGGCCGTGCGGATGCGCTCGATCAGCGCCAGCATGCCGGCGCGGTTGGCGGCAAAGTTGTCGCTGCCGGTGGAGATGGTGGATTCAATGGCGGCCATGGGTGCTTTCAAAGTGCCGAATCAGAGGGCGAATCAGACGGCGAATCAGATGCCGAGTTGCCGGGCTGCCAGGTCTTTCATGATCTCTTCCGAGCCCCCGCCGATCATCATGACCTTGACCTCGCGGTAGATGCGCTCGCTCTTGGTGCCGCGCATGAAGCCCATGCCGCCCAATATCTGCACGGCGGTGTCGGCGCAGAACTGCATGCACTGCGTGCTCTGCACCTTGGCCAGGGCGATGCGGGCCACGCGTTGGGCCGGGTCGCCGTGGTTGTGCTGCTGGGCCCAGGCCAGGTCGTAGACATGGCAGCGCGCCACGTCGATGCTGCGCAGCATGTCCATCAGCTTGTGGCGGATGACCTGGCGCTCGCTCAGCACCATGCCGAAGGTCTGGCGCTGGCGCGCCCAGTCCAGCGCTTCGTCGAAGCAGGTCTGGGCGTAACCCACCGCCTGCGCGGCCATGCCCAGGCGCTCGCCGTTGAAGTTGCTCATGAAGGTCTTGAAGCCCTTGTGCTCTTCGCCGATGAGGTTGGCCACCGGTACCCGGCAGTGGTCGAAGCGCAGGTGGGCCGTGTCGCTGGCCCACCAGCCCATCTTGTCGAGCTTGGTGCGGGTGAGGCCTGGCGTGTCGCCCTCGATCAGCAGCGCCGAGATGCCGCCCGCACCCTTGTTGCTGGGGTCGGTGCGCACCGCCACGGTGATGAAGTCGGCCCGCATGCCCGAGGTGATGAAGACCTTCTCGCCGGTGACGATGTAGTGCTCGCCATCGCCGCCTTGCTCGCGCACGGCCGTGGTCTTCAAAGAGGCCACGTCGGAGCCGCCCGAGGGCTCGGTCACGGCCAGGGCGGCGATCTTGTCGCCGGCCAGCACCGGCGGGATCACCCGCGCTTGCAGGGCCGGGCTGCCATACGCCTTGATCGGCGGCAGGCCGATGCTGTGCGACATCAGCGAGGCCGACACGCCACCCGCACCGGCACGCGCCAGCTCTTCGCTGAGGATGAGGTGGTAGAACAGGTCGGACGGCGTGCCGCCATGTTCTTCGGCGTAGTCCAGGCCCAGGATGCCCAGCGCCGAGGCCTTCTTGTAAAGCTCACGCGGAAAGCCGCCAGCCTCGTCCCAGGCGGTGGCAAACGGCGTTATCTCTCGCGTGACCCAATCGCGAACCGTGTCGCGAAACTGCACATGCTCGGGGCTGAAGTAGTGGGGCTGGGGGGGTGCGTCGAGCAGGCTCATGGCGGCGGCTTACCGTAGTCTGGAGCGGCGATGTTCGGCCTCGAGGCATCGGGGCGTCTTGTGCCAATTGGCTGATGGCCCGGCAAGCCAGGCTGCCAAGGGGCAGCCGATTGACGCAAGACGGCTGGGCCCCAGCCGCTAACCTGCCTTCGTCTGAATCGACGATGGTCATCCCCTGGGCGCCGCGCCAGACTCGATACCGACAGAGATTCCCACAGCCTCGCACGCAGGAGACCCCATGCTCATCCACCGCCCCATTCCCTCGCTGCTGCTGGCCGGCCTGCTGGCCGCCGCTGGCTTGGCCCAGGCC
>JANOAQ010000816.1:0-1928 GCA_031411195.1 Burkholderiaceae bacterium
CTCGAGCGCATGGTGCCCGACATCCACAAGACCAGCGAGTTGGTGCAGGAGATCGCGGCGGCCTCGGGTGAGCAGAACGATGGTGTCAACCAGATCACCGGCGCCATGAACCACCTGAACAGCACCACCCAGCAAACGGCCTCGGCCAGCGAACAGTTGTCGGCCACCGCCGAAGAGCTGAGCGCCCAGGCCAACCGCCTGCAGGACTTGATGGCGTTTTTCCGCCTGGCCGATGACGAAGCAGCGCAGCGGCCCATGGCGACACCGCCACCCCGCTATGGCCACGCCGGCAGAGGTGCCAGCCCGCCGCGCTTTGGCGCAGCAGCGCCTGCCCTGTGCGATTGATGCAAGCCCGTTCGACCCGCTTCACCCCTTTGGAAATCACACCATGAACTTCTCTCGCATCACGGTTGGCCAGCGCCTGTTCGGTGGCTTCGGCCTGATCTTGGCGATCCTGGTCGTCGTGACCTTGATCGCCATGGCCAAGGTGGCCCGCATCGACACCGCCCTGAAGGCCAACAGCGAACTGCACGGCCCGATCCAGCGCTACGCCATCAACTTCCGGGGTTCGGCGCACGACCGTGCCATCGCCACCCGCGACGTGGTGCTCAGTGCCAGCGCTGCCGAGCGCCAGCAGGAGCTGGCCACCATCGAAAAGCTGGCCGCGTTTTATGCCGATTCGGCCGGTCCCCTGGAGAAGTTGCTGGCACTGCCCGGCACCGATCCGGGCATGGGCCAGATGTATGCGGCGATCAAGGACATCGAGGGCCGCTCGGTGGACACCACGCGCCGCATCGTCAAGCTGGTCGAGGCTGGCGACACGGAAGCGGCGCGCACTTTGCTGTGGCAGCAGGCCAAGCCGCAGTATGTGCAGTGGCTGGCGGCGATCAACAAGCTGATCGATGCGGAAGAAGTGTTCATCCGGCAAGCCAACCAACTGTCGCTGGCCGAGGCCACCGGCTTCGTGCAGGTCATGCTCACCGCATTGGGTGTTGCGCTGGCGTTCGGCATCTTGCTGGCCGTGGCCATCCCGCGCAGCATCTTGCGCCAGCTGGGTGCCGAGCCGGCGCAACTGGGTGACGCCGCGCGCCAGGTAGCCGATGGTGACTACAAGCCTGTGAACGGGGCCGCGCAGGCCGCCCCGGGCAGCGTGCTGGCGTCGCTGGGTGCGATGCAGATCAACCTGTTGCAGCGCAAGCAAGCCGACGAAGCCCGCGCCGCGAATGCTTTGGCCGAAGCCGAGATGGCCCAGCGCACCGCCGAAGACATCAACGCTGCGGTAGACGGCGCCACCCAGGGCGATTTCACCCAGCGGGTGTCGGTGGATGGCAAAAGCGAGTTCCACGCCAACCTGTGCAACAAGTTCAACCAGCTGATCACCAACGTCAGCGGCACCATTGCCGAGGTGCGGTCGGCGGCAGCGCAGCTGAGCGCGGCGTCGGAGCAGGTGTCGAAGACCTCGCAGGCCATGGCGCATTCGGCCTCGCAGCAGGCCGCCGGGGTGGAAGAAACCACCGCATCACTGCATGAGATCAGCGCCTCGGTGCGGCAAAACGCCGACAGCGCCACGGTGACCGACGGCATCGCCACCCAGGCCGCCAGCCAGGCCCTGGAAGGTGGCCGGGCCGTGAGCCAGACGGTGGACGCGATGAAGAGCATCGCCCAGAAGATCGGCATCGTCGACGACATTGCCTACCAGACCAACCTGCTGGCGCTGAACGCCGCCATCGAGGCCGCCCGCGCCGGTGAGCACGGCAAGGGCTTTGCCGTGGTGGCCGCCGAGGTGCGCAAGCTGGCCGAGCGCAGCCAGACCGCCGCCCGCGAGATCGGCCAGTTGGCCGGCAACAGCGTGGACCTGGCCGAGAAGGCCGGCCACCTGCTCGAGCGCATGGTGCCCAGCATCCACAAGACCAGCGAGCTGGTGCAGG
>JANOAQ010000817.1:0-1765 GCA_031411195.1 Burkholderiaceae bacterium
CGCGACATCGTGCAACGTGGCCCGGGCTGGTTTACCGGCTTTGGCCGGCAAGGCCGCCAAGGGCTGCGCAGCTTCAGCGTGAGCGGGCGGGTGCAGCGGCCGGGTTTGAAGCTGGCGCCGGCCGGCATCACGCTGCGCGAGCTGGTGGATGAGTATTGCGGGGGCATGGCCGACGGCCACAGGCTGTACGGCTTCCTGCCGGGCGGCGCTTCGGGCGGCATCCTGCCGGCATCGCTGGCCGATGTGCCGCTGGATTTCGACACCCTGCAGCCGCACGGCAGCTTCATCGGATCGGCGGCGGTGGTGGTGCTGGGCCAGCACGACAAGGCGCGGGATGCAGCGCTGAACGCCATGAACTTCTTCGCCCAAGAAAGCTGCGGCCAGTGCACGCCCTGCCGAGTGGGCACTGAAAAGGCTGCGCTGCTGATGGCCGCGCCGGTGTGGGATGCAGACACCCTGAGCGACCTGGGCGATGTGATGACGGACGCCAGCATCTGCGGCCTGGGCCAGGCGGCGCCCAATGCCTTCCGCACGGTACAGCGCTACTTCTCTGAGGAATTGGCCCCCCCCGAAGCGCCTTCGGCGCTCCCCCCAGGGGGCGACCCCAGCGGCCCGGCAGAGCCGGTTCCGCGGCGTCCGCTTGGTGGCGCTGGCCTGGAGACTGCATGATGGCCTGCTCCGACTTGTTCGAGTTCACGCTCGACGGCCAAGCGGTGAACGCCCGGCCGGGTGAAAGCATCCTGCAGGCCGCGCAGCGCCAGGGTACGGTGATCCCGCGTCTGTGCTTCAGCGATGGCCTGCGCGCCGATGGCAACTGCCGCGCTTGTGTGGTCGAGATCGCGGGTGAACGCAGCCTGGCGCCCAGTTGCTGCCGCACGCCCACCCCCGGCATGCAGGTGCTGGCCCGCAGCGCACGGGCATTGAAGAGCCAGAAGATGGTGGTCGAGCTGCTGTTGGCCGATCTGCCCGAACAGGGCCACCGGTTCGTCGACGGCGATGCCCAGCGCCCGCACGGCGAGCTGAGCGCGTGGGCCGACAAGCTGGGCGTGCAGCCCCGCCCGGCGTTGACGGCCCTGCGTCGCGCGCCACCCCCGCCCGACTTGAGCCACCCGGCCATGGCCGTCAACCTGGACGCCTGCATCCAGTGCACCCGCTGCGTGCGCGCCTGCCGCGAGACGCAGATGAACGACGTGATCGGCGTGCTGCACCGGGGCGCCCAGGCGCAGATCGCCTTCGACCTGGGCGATGCGCTGGGCGCCAGCAGTTGCGTGGCCTGTGGTGAATGTGTGCAGGCCTGCCCCACTGGCGCGCTCAGCGCCAAGACGCTGCTGGGCGACCAGCGGGTGGACAAGTTGGTCGATTCGGTCTGCCCCTTCTGCGGCGTGGGCTGCCAGCTGACGTACAAGGTACGCGGCAACACCATCGTGGCAGTGGACGGCCGCGATGGCCCGGCCAATGCCGGCCGGCTGTGCGTGAAAGGCCGCTTCGGCTTCGACTACGTGCACCATCGCCAGCGCCTGAGCAAGCCACTGATCCGCAAGCCGGGCGTGCCCAAGGATCCGCAGGGCACGCCGCATCCCGAGGATTGGCACGACGTGTTTCGTGAAGCCAGCTGGGAAGAGGCCCTGGCATTTGCGGGCGGCAAGCTTAAAGACATCCGTGACCAGCACGGCAAAAAATCGTTGGCGGGCTTTGGCTCGGCCAAGGGCAGCAATGAGGAAGCCTATCTTTTCCAGAAGCTGGTGCGCACCGGCTTTGGCAGCAA
>JANOAQ010000818.1:0-6457 GCA_031411195.1 Burkholderiaceae bacterium
TGGTGCCGGTCACCCTTCGCCATGTGCAAGGCGACTTGAAACCCGCCGCCGCCACCGGCCAGGTGCGCATCAAGCGCCTGAGCAACCCGGCCGACGTGCTGGCCTGGCTGGGCAAGGTGGGCCGCTTGCACGAAACCCAGATCACCGCCAAGGAAGCCGGCCGGCCGCAAGCCGAATGGAAGGAATGGGTCGAAGACAACGATGGCCGTGGCAAGATAAAACGCCGCCAGATAGACCGCACCATCGGCACGCGAGAGGTGTCGCTGCTGGCGGGCGACACCAGCGCCAAGCGGCTCGACCTGCCCGCGCTGCAGGGCGGCGACCCGCGTCCGTTCGAGGTGATCGGCATCCCGCTGGCCGAGCCCGGCTACCACGTGCTCGAGATCGAATCGGGCCGTCTGGGCCAGTCGCTGCTGGCCAGCAAGGCGCCAATGTACGTGCGCACCGGCGTGCTGGTCACCAACCTGGGCGTGCACTTCAAGCACGGGCGTGAAAGCAGCCTGGCCTGGGTGACCAGCCTGGACCGCGCCCAGCCGGTGGCCGGCGCCGAGGTGACGGTGCACGATTGCACCGGCAAGCCGCTGTGGCGTGGCAACACCGATGCCCAGGGCCGTGCGCTGATCCAGCAGCCGCTGGAGGCCGGCTACCAGGGCTGCGTGCACGAGCACGGCCTGTTCATCACCGCCAGCAAGGCAGATGCGCCGAGCACGGCAGCCAAGGGCGCCGAACCGTCGACCGACGCCAAGGGCGCCTCGCCCATCAGCGACCTGGCCTTCGTCTTCAGCACCTGGGACCAGGGCATCGAGCCCTGGCGCTTCAACCTGCCCACAAGCCGCAGCGCCACGCCCGACCAGCGCGCCCACACCGTGTTCGACCGCAGCCTGCTGCGTGCGGGCGAGACGGTGTCGATGAAGCACTTCTTGCGCACCCAAACCGCCAGCGGCCTGGCCGAATTGCCGGCCGATGCGCTGCCCGACCAACTGCGCATCGCGCACGTCGGCAGCGGGCAGGAATACACCCAGACATTGGCCTGGCGCGGCGGGCGCAGCGCGTCGTCCAGTTGGGCCATCCCGCCGGCGGCCAAGCTGGGGCTGTACCGGGTGACGCTGTTCAAGGCGGCCGCCAAGGGCGCGGCTCAGCGGCGGGGTGAACGGGAGTGGGACAGCGGCGAGTTCCGCGTCGAAGAGTTCCGCATCCCGCTGGTGGATGCCCGCCTGGTGGCGCCCAAGGTTGCGCCAGTGGCACCCAGCGAGGTGGCACTGCAGGTGCAGCTGAGCCACCTGTCGGGCGGCGCCATGGCCCAGGCGCCGCTGCGCGGCAGCGCGGTGCTGAGGGAACGCGCCCTCGACTTTTCCGGCTACGAGGCCTTCACCTTCAGCCCGCCGCGCGAGGCCGGCCCCGAAACGGCTGAGCCCGAGGTGGACGACCGCGAAGCGCCCGCCCGCCGCGAAGGCAAGCTGGTGGCCGACAAGGTGGCCCTGGTCACTGGCGCCGACGGCAGCGCACGCTTTGCCATCCAGGGCCTGCCCAAGCTCACCCGTGCCAGTGAGCTGGTGGCCGAGGTCAGCTTCAACGACCCCAATGGCGAGGTGCAGACCATCGCCAGCACCGTGCCCTTGTGGCCCAGCGCCGTGGTGCTGGGCATCCGCAGCAACGGCTGGGCCGGCAACCGGGGCAGCACCCGCTTCACCGTGGTGGCGCTCAATACCGCCGGCCAGCCCATCGCCGGGCAGAAGGTGGACGTGCGCGGCCAACTGGCCCAGACCATCAGCCACCGCAAGCGCCTGGTGGGTGGCTTTTACGCCTACGACAACCGCACCGGGTTGTTGCCCCTGGGCAGCCTGTGCAGCGGCCAGACCGATGCCCACGGCCTGCTGGCCTGCGAGGCCAAGCTCGAAACTGCCGGCCAGGTAGGCCTGGTGGCCCAGGCCGCCGATGCCGCCGGCAACACCGTGCAGGCCGGCACCACTGTGTGGGTAACGCGCCAGGGCGAGCTGTGGTTCGAGCAAGGCAATGACGACCGCATCGACGTGCTGGCCGAGAAGAAACGCTACGAGCCTGGCGAAACCGCGCGTCTGCAGGTGCGCATGCCCTTCCGCGAGGCCACCGCGCTGGTGGCCATCGAGCGTGAAGGCGTGATCGACACGCGCGTGCTCACCTTGCGCGGCGACGACCCGACGGTCGAGCTGAAGATCGAGCCGGGCTGGGCGCCGAACGTGTATGTCAGCGTGCTGGCGGTGCGCGGGCGTATCCGCGAGGTACCGTGGTACTCGTTCTTCAACTGGGGCTGGAAGCAGCCGATCAACTGGGCCCGCGCGTTTTGGGTGGAAGGCAAGCAGTACACCGCGCCCACCGCCCTGGTCGATTTGAGCAAGCCCGGTTTCAAGCTGGGCGTGGCGGCGCTGCAGGTAGGCCAGGCGGCCCACACCCTGCAGGTGAAGGTGGTGGCCGACAAGCCGCAGTACACCATCCGCCAACAAGCCACGGTGAAGGTGCAAGTGCTGCACAAGGGCCAGCCGGTGCCAGGTGCCGAAGTGGCCTTTGCTGCGGTGGACGAAGGCCTGCTGGCCCTGCGTGGCAACGACAGCTGGAACCTGCTGGGCGCCATGATCCGCCAGCGCGATTGGGGCGTGGCCACCAGCACCGCGCACAGTGAAATCATCGGCAAGCGCCACTTCGGCCGCAAGGCCGTGGCTGCCGGTGGTGGGGGTGGGCGAGGTGGCACGCGCGAGCTGTTCGACACCCTGCTGCTGTGGCAAGACCGGGTGGTGCTCGATGCCAAGGGCGAGGCCACGCTGACCGTGCCGTTGAACGATGCACTCACCAGCTTTCGCCTGGTGGCGGTGGCCGATGCGGGTGTGCAGCAGTTCGGCACCGGCAGCACCAGCATCCGCGTGACGCAAGACCTGCAGGTGCTGTCGGGCCTGCCGCCGCTGGTGCGTGAGGGCGACCGCTACACCGCGATACTGACCTTGCGCAACACCACCGCGCGCGAGATGAAGGTGCGCGCCAGCCTGGCCGGCACGGTGCTGGCACCCGGCACCGCCGCGTCGGCCACGGCAACCGCCACAGGCGCTGCCCTGGCCCTGCCGGCGCAAGAGCACACGCTGGCCGCCGGCAGCGCCAAGGAGATCGCTTGGGCCGTGGACGTGCCCGCCGAGGCCAGCGCCATCCGCTGGCTGGCCACAGTGCAAGACCTGGCCGTGCCCGCCACGGTGGACAGGCTGAAGGTGACGCAGGCGGTGGTGCCCGCCGTGCCACTACGGGTGCAACAGGCCACGCTGGCCCAGTTGGACGGGCCGTTTTCGTTGAATGTCGCACCGCCCGCAGATGCCATGCAAAGCAACGGCGTGGCGCGCGGTGGCATCACCGTGGGCTTGCAACCCAGGCTGAGCAGCGCGCTGCCGGGCATCCGCCGCTACTTCGAGACCTACCCCTACAGTTGCCTGGAGCAGAAGACGTCCAAGGCCCTGGCCTTGCACGATGCGGCGCAGTGGCAGGCGGTGGCCAATGCCCTGCCGACCTACCTGGACAGCGACGGCCTGGCCAGCTACTTTCCGCCCCGATCTGATGACAAGGCCAACGGCAGCGACCGGCTCACGGCTTACCTGTTGGCCGCCACGCATGAAGCGGGGCTGCCCCTGCCGCCGGCCGCGCGCGACGCCATGCTCGACGGCCTGGCCGCCTTTGTCACCGGCCGCATCGAGCGCAAGTTCTGGTCGCCCAAGGCCGACCTCGACGTGCGCAAGCTGGCCGCCATCGAGGCCCTGGCGCGTTACGGCAAGGCGCAACCGCGTTTGCTGGGTTCGGTCAACCTCACGCCGCAGCAGTGGCCCACGGCGGCGGTGATCGACTGGCTGTCCATCCTGCAGCGCCTGCCCGAGGTGCCCGACCGCGCCAGGCGGCTGGACGAAGCGCGGCAGATCCTGCGCGCACGGCTCAGCTACAGCGGCACCACGCTGCGCTTTTCCAACGAGGCCGACGACTACTGGTGGTGGCTGATGGACAGCCCCGACAGCAATGCCGCGCGCCTGATCCTGACGGTGCTGGACGACCCGGGCTGGAAGGACGAGCTGCCGCGCCTGGTCACCAGCCACCTGGCGCGCCAGGAACGCGGCGCCTGGCGCACCACCACCGCCAACCTGTGGGGCGCGCTGGCACTCGACAAGTTCTCGGCGCGCTTCGAATCGATGCCGGTGGCCGGCCGCACCGTGGCCAGGCTGGGCGCGGCCAGCAACACGCTGGACTGGGGCAAAAAGCCTGAAGGCGATCGACTGATGCTGGCCTGGCCAGGGCCGACCGGTACGTTGACCGTGTCGCAAGAAGGAAAAGGCAAGCCGTGGTTGACCGTGCAAAGCCTGGCCGCCGTGCCGCTGAAGGCACCGCTGCAGGCCGGTTACACCCTCACCCGCACCGTCACCGCCATCGAGCAAAAGGACAAGACCCGCTTCAGCCGGGGTGACGTGCTGCGCGTGCGCCTGCAGATCGACGCGGCCAGCGACCGCAACTGGGTGGTGGTGGCCGACCCGGTGCCCGGGGGCGCCAGCCTGCTGGGCGGGGGTGGCGGGCGCGATTCGGCCCTGGCCACACAGGGCGAAAAGCGCGAAGGCAGCGCCTGGCCAGCGTATGAAGAACGCAGCTTCGAGGCCTACCGCGCGTATTACGCGTACTTGCCGGCAGGCCGGCATGTGGTGGAGTACACCCTGCGCCTGAACAACGCCGGCCGCTTTGCCCTGCCACCCAGCCGTGTGGAGGCGATGTACGCGCCCGAGACCTTCGGCGAGTTGCCCATCGCCCCGCTGGAGGTGGCGCCGTGAAACGCCGCCCCAGCGCGCCGCCTCGAGCGCCGGCGCTGACTTGCTCGATCGCGCTGGTAGCGTCGCTGTTGTGCACCGCTGCCGCCGCCCTGCCCACCCCGGCCGAAGTGCGGGCGGCGCACCGGCCGTCCGACATCATCCTGCTCGACCGCCACGGCACGCCGATGCAGTCCTTGCGGATGGACAACACCGTGCGCCGCCTGCCCTGGGTGCCACTGCAAGACCTGTCGCCCGCCCTGCTGCAGGCCATCGTGCTGAGCGAGGACCAGCGCTTCTGGCAGCACAGCGGCGTGGATTGGCCCGGCGCAGCGCGCAGCGCCTGGGCCAATTTGCTGAATACCCGCACCCAGGGCGCATCCACGCTGACGATGCAGTTGGCCGGGCTGATCGACGAGGGCTTGGCGCGCCCCGCCGGCGGCCGCAGCGTGCCGCAAAAGATCGGCCAGGCCCTGACCGCCACGCAACTGGAAACGCAGTGGCGCAAGGCCGACATCCTGGAGGCGTATCTGAACGCCGTGCCCTTTCGGGGCGAACTGGTGGGCATCGCCGCGCTGTCGCAAACCCTGTTCAACAAGCACCCCAGCGGGCTGGACGCGTTTGAAGCGGCCATCGCCGCCGCGCTGGTGCGCGCACCCAACGCGCCGCCCGAGCGTGTGGCCGAGCGCGCCTGCGGCGTACTCACGCTGCAGCGCATGGCTTGCATCGGTGTGGGCGGTCTCACCCACGCGGCGCTGGCCCGGCGTGGTGGCATGCCGCTGGGCGAGCAACTGGCGCCTCACTTCGCCCGCCAGGTGCTCAAGGCTGCCGGCCCGGCCCGGCAGCGCAGCACGCTGGACGCACCGCTGCAGCGCACTGCCCTGGCGGCGCTGCGCCAGCAACTGGCCGAGCTGTCGGGCCGCAACGTGGAAGACGGCGCCATCGTCGTGCTCGACAACGCCAGCGGCGAGGTGCTGGCTTGGGTGGGATCGAGCGGTGCCTTCAGCGACGCGCCGCAGGTGGACGCCGTGCTGGCACGCCGCCAGCCGGGCAGCACGCTCAAACCCTTCGTCTACGGCCTGGCCATCGAGCAGAAGCTGATCACCCCGGCCACCTTGCTGGACGATGCACCCACCCAGCTGGCCACCGCCGGCGGCCTGTACCGGCCGCAAAACTACGACCAGGCCTACCAGGGCTGGGTGAGTGTGCGCACGGCCCTGGGCAGCAGCCTGAACATCCCCGCCGTGCGGGTAGGCGCCATGCTGGGGCCCGACGCGGTGTTCGAACGCCTCAACGCCTTCGGCCTGGCCCTGCCCGAAAGCGGCAGCTACTACGGCCACGCCCTGGCCCTGGGCGGCGCCGATGTCACCTTGCTGGCGCTGAGCAATGCCTACCGCGCGCTGGCCAATGGCGGCGTGCTGGCGCCGGTGGTGATGCAGCCCGCCGCCGCCGGCCAGTCGGCCACCCGTTCGCCTGCCGCCGCGCCCCGCCGGGTGGCCAACGCAGAGGCCACCTACCTGGTAAGCCACATGCTGGCCGACAACAACGCCCGCGCCGGCACCTTCGGCCTGAACAGTCAACTGGCCACCCGCGGTTTTGCAGCGGCCAAGACTGGCACCAGCAAGGACCTGCGCGACAACTGGTGCATCGGCTATACCAGCCGC
>JANOAQ010000819.1:0-3607 GCA_031411195.1 Burkholderiaceae bacterium
GTGGGCGGCAACCTGGCCGCGGCGGCGGCGCGCAATGGCTGGGTGGGTGTGGTGGTGGACGGCTGCGTGCGTGACGTGGCCGAGCTGGCCGCCACCGAGCTGGGCATCCGCGCGCTGGGCCTGATGCCGCTGCCCACCGAGCGCCGGCACGCCGGCCAGGTGGACGTGCCGGTGCGGGTGCAGGGGGTGGTGGTGCGCCCGGGGGATTGGTTGGTGGCCGATGCCGACGGCATCGTGCTGCTGGCCTCGGCGCCCTCCATATGAAATCCACTCCGCCCGACGCCCTCGCCGGCGTGGCGGCACGTTGCCGGCGCCGGGTACGCCAGCGGGCCTTGCTGGCGGCCGGTGTGGCCATGGTGCCGGTGCCGGGGATCGACCTGGTCACCGATGTGGGCCTGCTGATCAAGCTGCTGCCCGAGATCAGCCATGCATTCGGCCTGAGCCCGCAACAGGTGGAGCGCCTGGCGCCCGACCGGCGTGTGGTGGTCTACAAGGCGGTCTCGGCCGGCGGCAGCATGGTGCTGGGTCGGGTGGTCACCAAGGAACTGGTGCTGGCCCTGCTGCGCATGGTGGGTGTGCGCCTGAGCGCGCAACAAGCTGCCAAATACCTGCCGCTGGCGGGGCAGGCGGTGTCGGCGGCGCTCACGTATTCAGCGCTGAACTATGTGTGTGAACAGCACATTCGCCAGTGCGAGGCCGTGGCACGTCAACTGGCCCTGCCTGCCCCGGCCGCCGCTGCAAGCTAGAATGCAAGGCTTCGGGGCGTAGCGCAGTCTGGTAGCGCATCTGGTTTGGGACCAGAGGGTCGTAGGTTCGAATCCTATCGCCCCGACCAATTCGTGCTCAAGGCCCGCCATCTGGCGGGCCTTGTTGTTTCCGGAGCTCGCGCAGGCTCAGCGCTTGCGCCGCTGCGAGGCCAGCAGGCCCACCACTGCCAGTGCCACCAACGACACGGTGCCTGGCTCGGGGACCCGCGTGATGGTCAGTTCGAGCGGTACCTGGGTGAAGATCACGAAGTCCTGCGCAACGCTGCTGTACAGGCGCTGCGCATTGAAGGATCGGGCTGCATTGGGCTGGCTGATCTCGGCCAACCAGGTGTTGGACAGGCCGCGCTGCTGGCTACTGGCGCCACTGAGCAGGCGAAAGTTGCCTGCCGTCACACTGGCCGGCGCCACGTCATTCATGATCTCCCACACCGAAAGCTGGAAGGCCACGCTCTGGTCGGTGTTCTGCACCTGTCCGGCGCGGGTGTAAAGCCTGCCCAGCAAATCGGCCTGGCCATTGGTGAAGCCGTTTGAACTGCCATTGGCCACCAGGGTGTAGGTGTAGGTCTGGTTCCAGGAAAAACTCTGGGCGAGGTCAGTGCAGTAGGTCAGGAACGAAGCCCCGTCCAGTGTGCCGCTGAGTCGTCCCGCGCCAATGGTGCCCCAGGGGTCGGTGGTCACGTCCACGGCTGCATAGCCGTTGGAAAACCCGCTCAATCGCACCGTGTGGTTTGACGGCGTGCTCATCACCGGACCGGCCTGGGCAAGCGTGGACAGGAGCATTGCCGTCAAGGCGGCAGGAAAGGACTTGCACATGGTTTCGGGCCCGCGGAGGCGACTTGCCGCATGCACTGGGCATGCCATGCCTGCACCTTAGCGAGGCCGTCGCCGCCATGGCGCGGCAGACTTGGCACATCGACGATCACCGTGCGTTGATGCCGTGAACAGTTGCGCGGCTGGCCGCTGCCCATTTGGACTGGCCTGCCCGGAGGGACTCGAACCCCCGACCTGTTGCTTAGAAGGCAACTGCTCTATCCAGTTGAGCTACGGGCAGACTGCGCGATTCTAGGAGGGCAGTGCGCGCTCAAGGAAAGTCGATTGGAAACATTCAAATTTGGACTATCATGAAAAAATAGTCCGGGAATGGATTTCATGACTGCCTTACAAACCAGCGCTGGAGAACTCTCGCCGTCTGTTGACCGCATGGCTGCAGCGGGCCTGCGGGCGTTTGGCCGCATCGCCGAGTTGTGGCGCCTGTCGGTGGACGAGCAACTGTGCCTGCTGGGCCAGCCCTCACGATCGACCTACTTTGCCTGGCGCAAGCACCCTGAACGTGCGCGCCTGCCGCGCGACACGCTGGAGCGCCTGTCCAACCTGCTGGGCATCTACAAGAGCCTGCAAATCCTGCTGCCTGACGCCGCTTTGGCCGATGCCTGGGTGCGCCAACCCAATCTGGCGGCGCCTTTTGGCGGCCGGTCGGCGCTGCAGAGCATGATGGCGGGCAATGTGAGCGACCTCAATGCCGTTCGACGCTATCTGGATGCGGTGCGCGGTGGGGGCTGGTCTTGAGTCGCAGCGCCGGGCCTGAATCGCCCGCAGTGCGCCGCGTGCAATGGGCCCAAGCCTGCCGCATCGTGCCCACGCGCTACCCCAGCGTATTTCTCTACGACCGGGTGGCCGATGCCGAAGATTTTGAGGCGCTCTACGCCCTGGAAGCGCTGAGCAACGAAAGGATCCGCGATGAACTGGGGCAGATCGAGCGCGTGCCGCGCGCTCAGCGTTTGTTCGGACCAGGCAGTGGCCCCATCATGGCGGCCTTTACCCACGTCAACCCGAACGGCAGCCGCTTTTCAGCGGGTAGCTTCGGCGTGTTCTACGCTGCCCGCGACCGCGCCACCGCAGTGGCCGAGACGCGCTACCACCATGCCCGATTTCTGGCGGCCACTGCGCAGCCGGCCCTGCACCTGCCCATGCGCCTGTACCACGTGGCCATCGATGCGCGTCTGCACGACCTGAGGCCGGCCACCGCCGTGCTGCCCGATGTCTACCATCCCGACGACTACAGCGCCGCACGTGCACTGGGCGCCCGCTTGCATGCCGCAGGATCGGCGGGCGTGGCCTTCCGCAGCGTTCGCCAGCCCAGGGGCCAGAACGTGGGGCTTTACACGCCGTTGGGGGCCAGCCTGTGTCTGCACGCCGCCCACTTGCTGTACGCCTGGGACGGCCAGGCCTTTGTCGACATCTACGAGAAGCTGGCATGAGCAGCGGTGAGCGCTTTGACCGGCTCGATGCCCTGCGCGGTGCGGCCATCGTGTGGATGGTGGCGTTTCACTTCAGTTTCGATCTCAACCACCTGCGGCTGCTGCAGCCGCTGCAAGACTTTTACCGCGACCCGTTCTGGACCAACCAGCGCACGGCCATCGTCAGCCTGTTTTTGCTGTGCGCCGGGGCCGGGCAAGCGGTGGCGATGGCGCGCGGCCTGGGCTGGCCGCGCTTCTGGCGGCGCTGGGCCCAGGTGGCAGGCTGCGCGGTGCTGGTGTCGGCGGGTTCGGCCTTGATGTTTCCACGCAGCTGGATCAGCTTTGGCGTGCTGCACGGCATGGCCTTGATGCTGATTGCCGCGCGCTATTTGGCGCCACTGCGCATCGGCCTGTGGCCCTTGGGCGGCCTGCTGGTGGCGCTGCCCGTCTGGGTGCAGCACCCGTTTTTTGACAGCCGCCTCAGCAACTGGGTGGGTCTGGTGACCCGCAAGCCCATCGCCGAGGACTTCGTGCCCGTGCTGCCCTGGCTGGGCGTGATGCTCTGGGGCCTGGCGGCCGGCCAGTGGCTGCTGGTGCACGGCC
>JANOAQ010000820.1:0-2974 GCA_031411195.1 Burkholderiaceae bacterium
GCATCGACGAGCTGTTTGCCGACGGCACCATCAGCGGCGGCATGCTGCCCAAGATTGCCGGTGCGCTGGACGCGGCCAAGAGCGGCGTCAACGCGGTGCACATCATCGACGGGCGGGTGCCGCATGCGATGCTGCTTGAAATCCTCACCGACCAAGCCTACGGCACGATGATCCGATCACATTGAGCCCGCGCCTAAGCGATGCGCTACGACGCCCGGACGGTCTGGTTGTTCGACCTGGACAACACCCTGCACGACGCGGGCGCGCGCATCTTCGGCGAGCTGAAGGTGACCATGCGCGAGTTCATCCAGCGCGAGCTGGCGGTGGACGCCGAAGAGGCCGTGCGCCTGAACCTGCACTACTGGCACCGCTACGGTGCCACCCTGCTGGGCCTGGTGCGCCACCACGGCGTGAGGCCGGCGCACTTTCTGCACGAGACCCACAACCTGCCCGGCCTGGAGCAGCATGTCAGTGGCCACCGCCACGACCTTGCCGCGCTGCGCCGGCTGCCCGGGCGCAAGTTCATCCTCACCAACGCGCCGCGCGCCTACGCACTTCGGGTGTTGGGTGGCCTGGGTGTCCTGCACCTGTTCGACGGCGTCATCGCCATCGAGGACATGGCCATGTTCGGCGAACTTCGGCCCAAGCCCGACGCCCGCATGCTGCGCAGCATGGCCGTGCGACTGGGCGTGTCGCCGAGCCGCTGCGTGCTGGTGGAAGACACTTTGGTGCACCAGAAAGCTGCCCGCCGGGTGGGCATGGGCACGGTTTGGATGCAGCGCTTTGCGCGACGGCCTTCGCCGGGCCTGCTGTCGCAACCCAATTGCGCGATGAAGCCGCCCTATGTGGACCACAGGGTGCGCAAGCTGGCCAGCCTGCGGCGCTGATCAGGTCGCTTGGCGGTGGATTGGCCGTTGGGGGTTTCCTTCGGGCGGCCGCGCCAGACCGCTGTGCCAGAATCGTTTTCGCCCCTTCACCTGACCGGCCCAGCGCGCCGCCCGAGATGCCTGAATTGCCTGAGCCATCCGGTTTGACTCGCGCGTCGGCCCTGTCCGTCGACAGCGAAGCCGCCAGCCCACCCTCGGCATCGGCCGAGCCCGCTGCCCGCAAGCGCCCGCGCCCGGGTGAGCGGCGGGTTCAGATCTTGCAAACCCTGGCGGCCATGCTGGAGCAACCCGGCACCGACCGCATCACCACCGCCGCCCTGGCCGCCCGCCTGCAGGTCAGCGAGGCTGCGCTGTACCGCCATTTCGCCAGCAAGGCGCAGATGTTCGAGGGGCTGATCGAGTTCATCGAAACCAGCGTGTTCACCCTGATCAACCAGATCGCCGAGCGCGACGACGGCGGCGCGGTGCAGGCCCGCCGCATCGTCACGCTGCTGCTGCAGTTTGGCGAGAAAAACCCCGGCATGGTGCGTGTGATGGTGGGTGATGCGCTGGTGTTCGAGCACGAGCGGCTGAACGTGCGCATGAACCAGTTCTTCGATCGGGTAGAGGGCCAGTTGCGCCAATGCCTGCGTGGCCCCGATGAACTGCAAGGCTCGGCCACCCCCACGCTGGATGCCCAGACCCTGGCCTCGGGACTGACCGCGCTGGTGGTAGGCCGGCTGCAGCGGTATGCCCGGTCTGGCTTCAAGCGTGCGCCCACCGAGCACCTCGACCTGGTGCTTTTGCGCCTCTCGTCGATCTGATGCCCGCTGCCCCGCCGGCAGCCGATGGCAGCGCCTGGTTCCATCTGCCCGGCGGCGCCGGCCGCTTGCAGTTGTGGCCACAGAAGGCGGCTTTCGAGCCTGACCTGGGCCTGCTGCTGGTGGCCGATGCCCACTTGGGCAAGGCGGTGTCGTTCCGGCGGCTGGGCGTGCCGGTGCCCGAGGCCACCACCGCAGCCGCGTTGGCCCAAATGGATGCCCTGATCGCCGCCACCGGCGCGCGACGCATCACCTTTTTGGGCGACCTGTTGCATTCGGTGCGCAGCCATGCGGCCGACACCCAGGCGGCCGTGCTGGCCTGGCGTGATTGCCACCCGGCGCTCGATTTGATGCTCGTGCGTGGCAATCACGATGCCCACGCCGGTGACCCACCCGCTGCCCTGGGCGTGCAGGTGGTTGACGGCCCGCTGCGCATCGGCCCCTGGGCGCTGGTGCATGAACCGCAGTCTGTGCCGGGCGCCTATGCCCTGGCTGGCCATGTGCACCCGTGCGCCGTGCTGCGTGGTCGGGGGGGCGACCGGCTGCGCCTGCCCAGCTTTCACTTCGGGGCGCAGCATGGCGTGTTGCCAGCCTTCGGGCCGTTCACCGGCATGCACGCCTTGGCCGCCCGTGCTGGCGACCAGCGCTTTGCCATCGCCGGTGAGCAAGTGCGGGCCTTGCCCGTCATGCGTTGACGCGCACACCACCGCCATCCGGGCGAGGAACTGATCAACGCGTTTGAACCGCGGTTGAACCCGGTCGGCTGGCTACACTCGAACGCATGCATTCTTCATCGCTTGATGCCCTCATCGCCCGCGCCGATCACCTGCTGAAACGGCTTGAACTGATCCTGCCCCACGCCTTGGCAGCACCCGATTGGGCGGCCTCCATCGCTTTTCGCTACCGCAAACGCGGCGCCTCGGGCTGGTTGCAGCCTGTTCGGCAGGTGGCGCCGATCAGCCTGGCCGATCTGCAAGAGGTGGATGGCCAGAAGGAGCGCCTGGTGCGCAACACCGCGCAGTTCGTGGCCGGCCAGCCGGCCAACAACGTGCTGCTGACGGGTGCCCGCGGCACCGGCAAGAGCAGCCTGATCAAGGCCTGCCTGAACGAATATTCCCCGCGTGGCCTGCGCCTGATCGAGGTGGACAAGGCCGATCTGGTCGACCTGCCAGACCTGGTGGATCTGGTGGTGCAGCGGCCCGTGCGCTTCATCGTCTTCTGCGACGACCTGAGCTTCGACGAAGGCGAGCCCGGCTACTAGGCGCTCAAGAGCATCCTGGACGGCAG
>JANOAQ010000821.1:0-2516 GCA_031411195.1 Burkholderiaceae bacterium
TCGGCGAGTTGTTTCAGCCCCTGGGCCTGGGTTTCGGCCTGGGCCAGCTCGGCCCCTGCCGCGGCGATCTGCCATGCCGCTTCGCGCAGCTCACCGGCCAGGCGCAGGCGGGCCACCTGTTCGGCCGCCAGGGCCTGGGCAGCGGCGGCGTCTGCCGTGCCCGCGCGGGCGACTCTCTGACCGGGAAGCCACAAGGGCACGGCCACACCGATCTCCGTCTCGCGGCCGCCGGTGTTGCGGTGCAGGCGGTCGCTGCGATGGCTCAGTTCCACAGACGGTGGCGCAGCCCAGAAGCTGCCCGCAGCGGCGCGATCCGCTTCGGCGCGGCGACGCTGGCCTTCGCTCTCGCGGGCCGCGACGGCGCGTTGCCATGCAGCGTCCAGCGCCGCGCGAAGGGTAACGCTGCCGGTAGCGAGATCGGACGCCGGGTCGGAAAGGGCTGGGAAGGCGGCCCGAGAGCCCGCCGGTGATGCGGCAGGCTGGGCCCAGACGGGCCCGCCGGCCAGGCCGCCAGCGATGGCGCAGGCAGACAGCCAGTGAAGAGGTTTCACGAGGATCCTGAGGTTTGAACAGCCGGGGCCGGCCGAACGCGAGTTCAGGTCACGCCAGGGGCGGAAGATCGCGTGCGTGGGGTGCCGGGGCGGCGGGCCGGGCGTCCATGGGCAGACGCCCGCTGCTGACCTGCGCAGTGAATGCGGGTGAGGGGCGGAGTCGAGGCGGCCTGAACAGGCAGCCCAGAGCGGGGCTGGGCACGCATTGCTCGCGCATGCCGTCGGGCGCGGCCGACCTCAAGGACGGGACGTCAGGCGAGGTCGCCCCCGCCAGTGCCAGCGATGCGTTCAGATGGTCCGTCACCATGTGCTGAACCGACTCTTTCGAGTCGTCCTGATGGTAAGACCCATCCTCGTGGTGGTGATGGGCTTCTTCCAGCCAGTGCAGCGTTGCATGCTCCAGGTCAGCCAGCACGTTCACCGTCGATCCGATGCGCGCCATGGCCACCGACTGCCAGAGCATGGCAAACAGCATGACGAGGAGGACGGCGGAGCGGCGCATATGAGCCCGGAGTTTACCGAAGCGACTTTCAGCTTGCGGTGCATCAGGGTCTGCAAGCGGACAGGAACGTCGTCACACGCGACGTGTCGGATTTCGAGCGCGCCAGCGTTCCCTTCCTGACTGGCGCGGTGCGGCATCGACGGTGGTGTGAAACAGCGTCCCCCCACTGGGTACGCCAACGAACAGACGTGGCGCTTGCGCCGGGCGCACCGTGCAAGCTGCCCAATGCCCAAACCTGATCGCCTTGGAGTCCGCCCTGACGCAGGCATGCCGTCGGGTCTTATGGCAGATGGCAAGAAAGAGGCCATCGCGATTTCGTTCAAGCCTCGGATTGGGTCGCATGGGTGCCAGCATGGTCCGGCGGCTGCCGATGAAAGGTCGAATTGGAACGAGTGAACTGTTGGATGATCGGCGACTTCCTGCACTGTGGCCCGCATGGGGCAGGGCACTTCGTCAAGATGGTTCACAACGGCATCGAACACGGCGTCATGGCGGCGCATGCCGACGGGCTGACCGTGTCGGCCCTGGCGCACGATCCCGAACTCGCGCAGTACGGCGGCCGCGTCAAGAAGCCCGCGCCATGACCACGTGCCATGAGCTGGTTTTCATGCTCGACGTGGACAACACGCTGCTCGACAACGACCGGGTCATCGCGGATCTGCACGCCCACCTGGAACTCGAATTTGGCGCCGCCAGCGCGGCACGCTACTGGGCGATCTTCGAGGGCTTGCGCAGCGAACTTGGCTATGCGGATTACCTGGGCGCGCTGCAACGCTACCGGCTCGATGCCGAACTCGGTCAAGGCAGTGACCCGCGTTTGCTGCAGATGTCCACGTTCCTCATCGACTATCCGTTCGCGGATCGCCTCTACCCGCACGCCCTTGAAGTCATCGAGCACCTGAGCACCTTCGGGCCCACGCTGATTCTGTCCGATGGGGATGTGGTGTTTCAACCTCGCAAAGTCCGGCGTTCGGGGTTGTGGGATGCCGTGTCCGGCCGGGTGCTGATCTACATCCACAAGGAACAGATGCTCGATGTCGTCCAGCGCCACCACCCGGCGCGACGCTATGTGATGGTTGACGACAAGCTGCGCATCCTGACGGCCATGAAGCAGGTCATGCAGGATCACCTGACGACGGTCTTCCCGCGCCAAGGCCACTATGCGCTGGACCCTGCCTTGATGGCTGCCTACCCGGCTGCCGACCTGACCATCGAACGCATCGGTGACCTGCTGGAGGCGGACATTCGCAGCCTGTTCGCACGCCAGGAGTAACGATGGAACCCAAGATGAAGCCCCAGACGAACACCAACACCCGCAAGCTGCACGATCTGGGGCAACGCATCTGGCTCGACAACATCACGCGCGAGATGTTGAACAACGGCACCTTGGCGCGCTACATCGCCGAGCTTTCTGTGACGGGGCTGACGTCGAACCCCACGATCTTCGAGCACGCGATCGGCAG
>JANOAQ010000822.1:0-6882 GCA_031411195.1 Burkholderiaceae bacterium
CTGATGATCCCGCGCGAGCCGGGCGAGTTTGGCGGCAGCTACTGGCGCGTGATGCCCGAGGGCACGCTCACCCACTACGACGGCCTGCAGATCAAGGTCAACCCCGACCGCGAGGGGCTGGACCTGAACCGCAACTTTCCGGCCTTCTGGCGGCAAGAGTTCGAGCAGGCCGGCGCCGGCCCCTACCCCACCAGCGAGCCCGAGGTGCGGGCCATGGTCGATTTCATCGTCAAGCACCCCAACATCGGTGCGGCGGTCAGCTTTCACACCCACTCGGGCGTGATCCTGCGGCCCATGGGCACGTTGAGCGACGAGCAGATGACGCCCGAAGATCTGTGGATCATCAAGCGCCTGTCGGCCCTTGGCGAAAAGCTCACCGGCTACCCGGCCGTCAGCACCTTCCATGATTTCAAGTACCACCCCAAGGAAGTGATCACCGGCACCCAGGATTGGCTCTACGAGCATCTGGGCGCCTTGTTCTGGACGGTCGAGCTCTGGGCGCCCAACAAGGAGGCCGGCATCACCGGCTACGACTGGGTGCATTGGTACCGCGACCACCCGCCCGAAGACGACCTGAAGCTGCTGAAATGGAGCGACAGCCAATGCGGCGGCAAGGCCCATGTCACCTGGTACCCCTACCGCCACCCGCAGCTGGGCATGGTCGAGCTGGGCGGCTGGGACCGGCTGAACTACTGGCGCAACCCGCCGCCGCACCTGCGTGAGCGCGAGGCCGCGCGCTTTCCGGCCTGGCTGACGCAGGTGGGCCTCGCCCTGCCCAAGCTGGAGGTGCTGCGCACGGAGGTGCGCTCGCTGGGCGGCGACAGCTGGCGCATCCGCTTTGCAGTGGCCAATGCGGGCTACCTGCCCAGCTACGTGACCAAGCGTGCGGTCGAGCGCAAGGTGGCGCGCGGCGTGGTGTTCGAGCTGCACCTGCCGCCCGGCGTCACCTTGCAGACGGGCCGGCTGCGGGTGGAAGGCGCCCAGCTGGAAGGCCATGCGCCCAAAGCGTCATTGCAGGCATTCCTGCCCAACCGGGCGGTGACGGCCGACCGCGCGGTGGCCGAGTGGGTGGTCAGCGCACCGCGGGGCACGCACCTGGCGCTGACGGCCAGTGCCGACCGCGCCGGCACCGTGCGCACCGAGGTCACGCTGGACTGACCGATCCCTTCAGACCTGGGTTCGCTTGCGCTGGCCAATGGCGCGCAGCAGCGCGGCCTGCAGCAGGTCGGGGTCGACGGGCTTGGTGATGAAGTCGGTCATGCCGGTGGCTGCGGCCCGTTCGCGCTCGCTGACCAGTGCGGCCGCTGTCAGCGCAATCACCGGCAACTGGGCTGCGCTGTACTGCAGACGCAGTTGCCGGGTGGCTTCATAGCCGCTCATGCCGGGCATCTGCAGGTCCATCAGCACCAGGTCAAAGAACCCATCGGCCGCGGGCGCCTCGGCCACGCGGGCCAGGGCCTGCAGACCGTCCATGGCCTGGGTCACTTGCACGCCCCAATCCTCCAGCAAGGCCACGCCGATCATCATGTTGACGGCGTTGTCCTCCACCAGCAACACCCGCAAGCCGGCCAGGCTGGCTGGATCGGTCGATGCGGGCACCGGGGCCGACTCGTGCACCGTGGCCACCGGCAACGGCAGCTCGGCATGGAAGCAGCTGCCCAGGCCAGGCAGGCTGCGCACCCCCACCTCGCCACCCATCAAGGTGGCCAGCTCGCGGCAGATGGACAGCCCCAGGCCGGTACCGCCGAAGCGCCGGGTGATGGATTCATCGGCCTGAGTGAACGGCTTGAACAGCCGCGCCTGGATAGCCGGTTCGATGCCGGGCCCGGTGTCGTGCACTTCCAGGCGCACACGCCCCTCGGGCAGGCCACGGGCCACCAGGCGGATGCCCCCCTGGGCCGTGAACTTCAGGGCGTTATGCAAAAAGTTCGACAGGATCTGCCGCACCCGCAGGGCATCGCCCAGCACGAGCGGCGGCAAGGCGGGGTCGATGTCGGCTTCAAACGCCAGGCCATGGCCGTCGGCCAAGGCGCCGTACGACTGCTGCAATTGCTGCAGCAGCGCCGGCAGGTCGAAGGGCGCCAGTTCCACCTCGAGTTTGCCGGCCTCGATCTTGGACACGTCCAGGATGTCGGAGATGATGGCCGCCAACTGGTCAGCGCTCGCGCCGATCTGGTCAAGGTACTGGCGCAGGCGATCGGGCGGCAGGCCCGGTTGGCGGGCCAGGCGGGCCAGCCCGGTCAGGCCATTGAGCGGTGTGCGGATCTCGTGGCTGGTATTGGCCAGGAAGGCGCTCTTGGCCCGGTTGGCGGCCTCGGCGGCATCACGCGCCTGGGCCAGCTCCTGCTCGGCGCGGCGGGCTTGGGTCACGTCCTCGGCAATCCAGATGGTGCCGCTGGTGGCGGGCTGTCGCGGGTCGATGGCCTTGGCGCGCAAGCGCATGCGAAAGGTGCTGCCGTCGCGGCGTTGTCCGGTGTCCTCCAGATCCACGGCTTCACCGCGGGCCAGACGCGGGGCGATCTGCTGGCTCAGCGCTGCATAGGCTTCGTCGCTGGGCCACACGACCCGACCTGCTTGCCCATTGAGCGTGCCCAGCGGCCAACCGAAGATGTGCTCGAACTGTGCGTTCACCAGCTCCAAACGCCCGGCTCGGGTGAAAGCGATGCCCACCGAGGCATTGGCCAGGATGGCTTCGCGCTCCAGGCGGGCTCGAGTGCTCTCGGACACATCGCGCCCGGTGATCAACGCATAGTCGTGGCCATCACTGTGCAGCTGGGCGCCGGTGACCATCAAAGGCACCAGATGGCCGTCGCGGGCCACCAGCTCGATCAGCATCTCGCGCAAGACGCCCTTCTCGCCCACCATCTGCGCCAGACGGTCACGTTCGGTCGGGCTGCGCCACACACCCAGCTCCAGTGCGGTGCGGCCCACCACCTCAACCGACGGGTAGCCCAGCAGGCGGGTGAAACTGGGGTTGACCATCACGAACCGCCCACTGGGCACCTCGCTCAGCGCGATCAGGTCAGGGCTCATTGACACGACTTGGGCCAGCTGTGCCTGCGAGCGCTCGAGCGCGCGCTGGGCCCGGTGCTCGGCCGTCACGTCGCGCACCACGCCCCAGTAGCCCAGGAACTGGCCCTTGGCATCAAAGCGCGGCTCGCCGCTGCTCAGGCAGTTCATGGGTGCGAGGCCGGGCAGCTGCCAGCGAAAGGCCAGCTCGCGAAGGGGTTTGCGCGCCTGCATGTCTGCCTGCATCCGGGTCAAGGTCGGGTGGTCTGCCTGCAGGGCATCGACCGCCCAGGGTGGATTGCCATCCACCCAGTTGACCGGCACGAATTCGCCAGACGGCAGGCGCCGGGAGACTTGGGTCAGCCGCAGGCTGGCGTCGGTTTCCCAATAGGCACTGGTGGCGATGCCCAGCAGGCTGCGAAAGCGCTGCTCTCGCGCATCGGCCGAGGCCATGTGCTGCTGCAGCAGACGCGCCACGGCACGGCCCACCAGGGTGCCGGCCACGATGGCCGCCACATGCAACACGATGCGGGGCCCAAAGCCAGGCAGACCCTCCGGTGCAGGCAGTGCCCCCGTGCGCTCGGCCAGCCCCAGGCCCACCACCACCAGCAAGGTCAGCCCCGAGGTCAACGGGCCCAGGCGCCCCAGGGCCAGCGCATTGGCCATGCAGGCCACCACGCCGAAGAACAGCAGCCCGGGCGTCTGCAGGCCCCAACCGCTGGCCACAGCCACGCTGGCCACCACGGCAACCCCGCCGACCACGACGGCGGGCATCACCTGGCCTGCCCGGTGGCGCCCCATGCGCACGGCCCGGGCCGACACCAGGCCCAGTGCGCCGTAGCCCAGGGCCATGGCCACGCGGGTGCCCAAGCCCAGTTGTTGGGCCATCAGCGGCATGGCCAATGCACCCACCACGCACACACCAGCAACGGTGCCAAAAAAGGCGCGCAGCAGGCTCAACTGCAGTGCGGCGTGCAGATCGTGCGGTTGATCGTCTGGCGAAACGGGGGTGCCCATGGTCGGCAGGCCGGCAGGTTTGGCGCTCAGCAGGCCGCGTTGAGCGCCTGGCGGGTGGCATCGGCCACACGGCGGGCGGCACTGGCAAAGTCGACGCCGGGTGAGGCGTACAGCACCGCCCGCGACGAACTGACGACGATGGGCCCGCTGCTTTGCCGGCCATGCGGCCCGGCACTGCCGCGCCAGCCCGCACGCACCGTGGCATCCGCATCACCACCCTGCGCCCCGACACCGGGGATCAGCAGCGGCAGCGTGGGCGCCAGGGCCCGCACGCGCTCGATCTCGGCCGGGAAGGTGGCGCCCACCACCAGGCCAATCTGGCCGGTGCGGTTCCAGGGGCCGGCGGCCAGCCTGGCGATGTGCTCGTAGAGCAGGTCGCCCGGTTGGCCATCGGGACCCACCAAAGTTTGCGCCTGCAGATCGCTGCCGCCCGGGTTGCTGGTGCGGCACAGCAGGATGAGCCCCTTGCCGCCGAAGCGCTGGTAGGGCTCGATCGAATCGAAGCCCATGAAGGGCGACAAGGTGACCGCATCGGCCTGGTAGCGCACGAAGGCTTCGCGCGCGTACTGCTCGGCGGTGCTGCCGATGTCGCCGCGCTTGGCGTCCAGGATCACCGGCACATCGGGCGCCACGCGGCGGATGTGGGCCATCAGCCGCTCGAGCTGGTCTTCGGCGCGGTGGGCGGCAAAGTAGGCGATCTGCGGCTTGAAGGCGCAGACCAGGTCCTTGGTGGCGTTGACGATCTCGGCGCAAAAGTCGGCAATGCGGCTGGCGTCACCCTGCCACGCGCCGGGAAACTTGCCCGGCTCGGGATCGAGCCCCACGCACAGCATCGAATCGGCGCGCCGCTGGGCGGCCTGCAGTTGGTCGGTGAATTTCATGGTCGATACGTTTCAGGGGGCGCGGCGCTTCAGAGCGTCAGCACCTTGGTGCTTTCTTCGCCAAACTGGCTGATCACCCGCACGGCCAGCCGACGGCCTTTTTGCAGCACGATGGGGTGTGAGCGCAGGCCGTACACGCGCTCGAAGGCCTCGTCGTCGATCTCCAGCTTCAGCGTGCGTTCGGCTTTGGCCTTGGTGCTGGCGGCGGCCAGCATCGACAAACCGCGCCTGAACTTGTCGAACTCGTCGTGCTCGCCACCGCAGAAGAACACCTGGCTGGCCACGAAGTTGGCGCCGTCGTAATGCTCGTCGACCATCCAGTAGGCGATGTCGGCGGCGTTGCGCGGCTTCACCTCGTCGGTGATCGGGTCGTAGAGGTCGAGCCCGCGGATCTCGATGGCCACGGCGGGCGCGCCATCGGCCAGTGTGGCCGGCAAGGTGGTGATGTCAGGCTCACCGATTGTGACGAAGCTGGCGGCCTTTTTGTCTTTCTTGATCAGGCCGTCCTGCATCAAATCGTCGTGCATGCGCACTTTGGTGACCTCGAAACTACCCACCTTCATCGTCACGTTGCGGTTGTCCACGTCGCTCTCGAAGCCGAAGCCCAGGATCACCAGCCAGTCGGCGTCCGCGCGGCGCCGGCAGGCCAGCAGGGCGTCGTTGACGGCCTTTTTGCTGACCGTGCCAAATTGCGGCCCGATGTGAAAGTAAGCCTTGCGCTCGCCGCCGCTGCTGCCATACCAACCTTCGGCGTGCAATGCGCCACCGTCGCCCATTTGCTCGTTGATGGCGTCCACGCGGTTGAAGATGGCGGTTTCGTTCTTTAAGCCATTCTTGATGCCGGCGTGTTTGAGGTGTTCAAAAATGCGGTGGGTGAAGCGCTGGATGTTGTCGATACCGGTATTGGCCTGGGCAATGGCGTCGGGCGCCAGGGGCTCGAAGCTTTGCAGGGTTTCAACGGTGAACGGGCCGGCGACGCGCAGTTTCTTTTTGTCGATTTCAGGTTGATCGAACAGGGTTTCAGTATCAGGCGGTTCGCCGTTGGCGATGGATTTCAGCGTGACATGCGGCACCGTCTTGTAGACAAAACCGTGGCGAATGTCCTCGGCGGTCACGTCGGCCAGCTTGTACCAAGGGTAGGTAGCAGTCATGAGCCGGGTCTTGGCGATGTTCAGCGCAATGCGGCTGGTATCGCTGGTGATCCAGCGCCGGCCCCATTGCTCGGCCACATGGGCGGTGGTGCCGCTGCCGCAGGTGGGGTCGAGTACCAAGTCGCCGGGGTCGGTGGTCATGAGGATGCAGCGCTGGATAACCTTTGAAGTCGTTTGGACCACGTACATCTTTGCATCGGCGAAGCCGGCGATGGTTGTGTCGTCCCAGAAGTTGTTAATCGATTGGACCGGGAAGTCCTGGAAATACCGCACGTACGACAGCGTATTGCCGATGAGGATCAACCGCCGGTTTGCCTTGAGGCCGTCCATTCCCGCTTTGCTTGTCTTCCACACACCCTTGCTCGGGACAAACGTTCGGCCTTCGAATTCAACGGGGTAGCGAGTTGTGTCCACACCGCTTTGAGACTGGAGGTTGTCAGCGCGGAAAACCCGGGCTCCTTCGGGTAGCGGGTTTACGCCAGTACGCTCCTCCGCGGTCATTCTTCGGCGTTCGCCGGCAGCCAATTCGACCCACGTGTAAGCCCCTTCGCCCTCACCTGAGTTCTTTTCGACATATAGCTGGTGAAACTTCGACTTAGCCTGCTCTCGGTCCTTTGCATACCAAATCAGGTAGTCGCAGGTCGAGGCCAGCACATCGGTGCCAAGCGCGATGCTTCCTGCCCCCGAAGTCTTGCGGAATGCGATGAGGGAACAAAAGTGCTCACTCCCAAAAACCTCATCCATCAAGCACCGCACCAAATGCACATTCTCATCACTGATCTGCACAAAACACGATCCGCTGGCGCTCAACAACTCGCGCGCCA
>JANOAQ010000823.1:0-2830 GCA_031411195.1 Burkholderiaceae bacterium
CACGGGCCTGGGCATCGAAGCGGCGGATATAGGCGCGGGCGTTGGCGGCACTGTCGGCGGCGTTCAGGTTGTCGGCCATCAGTCCCGATACGCTGGCCAGGCCGGCGCGCAGGGCGACCACCGTGTCACACAAGTCCGGGGCGGGGCGGGGAAAGTTGGAGGATGAGCTCATGAGGCCGGATGCTATAATCTTTGGGTTTACCTGGATGAAAACCTGCGCCGTTGTGGTGCGGGGCGCCAAGTAAAACATTCGCGAACCGGCTGCCGAAAGGTGTCGACGCGGGGCTCGCCTGGGGTGCTTCAACCCTGGATGGTCACAGCGAAATTCACTGTGGCAAGGCCTAGCGTCGATTCGCGCCGGATTCTAGAACCAACCTTCGGAGTTACTCCATGTCAGTGTCCATGCGTGAAATGCTGGAAGCTGGTGTCCATTTCGGCCACCAAACCCGCTTCTGGAACCCCAAGATGGCCCCGTTCATCTACGGCCACCGCAACAAGATCCACATCATCAACCTCGAAAAGACGCTGCCCAAGTTCGAGGAAGCGATGAAGTTCGTGCGCTCGCTCAGCGCCAAGCGCGGCACCATCCTGATGGTTGGCACCAAGCGCCAGGCCCGCGAAGTGGTCAACATGGAAGCGCACCGCGCCGGCCAGCCCTTCGTCGACCAGCGTTGGCTCGGCGGCATGCTGACCAACTTCAAGACGGTCAAGGGTTCGCTCAAGAAGCTCAAGGACATGCAAGCCACCCGTGAAGCCGGCATGGAATCGCTGACCAAGAAAGAAGCCCTGATGTTCGAGCGCGAGATCGCCAAGCTTGAAAAGGACATCGGCGGCATCCAGGACATGGGCGCGCTGCCCGATGCCCTGTTCGTGATCGACGTGGGCTACCACAAGATTGCCGTGGCCGAAGCCAAGAAGCTGGGCATTCCGGTGATCGGCGTGGTTGACACCAACCACTCGCCCGAAGGCATCGACTACATCATTCCCGGCAACGACGACTCGGCCAAGGCTGTGGCGCTGTATGCCAAGGCGGTGGCTGACGCCGTGCTCGAAGGCAAGGCCAATGCCATCAACGACGTGGTCGCGGCGGTTGCCGGTGGCGACGAGTTCGTGGAAGTGAACGAAGAGGCCTAAAGCCCTTCGGCCCGGCCTTGAACGAGGGGCTCATGGGCCCCTTTTTCACGCGACCGACTCAATTTCAACGGGCTGCCCGCTGCGGGCAGCCTTCAAGACCAGGAGATTCAAGATGGCAGCAATCACTGCAGGCATGGTGGGCGAGCTTCGCGCCAAGACCGACGCCCCGATGATGGAATGCAAGAAGGCCCTGACCGAGGCCGACGGCGACATGGTGCGCGCCGAAGAGATCCTTCGTGTCAAGCTCGGCAACAAGGCTGGCAAGGCCGCCTCGCGCATCACCGCAGAAGGCGTGATCGCAATCGCCGTCGCCGGCACCACCGGCGCCATGATCGAAGTCAACTGCGAGACCGACTTCGTCTCGAAGAACGACTCGTTCCTGGCCTTCACCAAGAACCTGGCCGATCTCGTGGCCGGCAGCAACCCGGCCGACGTGGCCGCGCTGGCGGCCCTGCCGCTGGCGCAAGAAGGCTTCGGCCCGACGGTTGAAGACGTGCGCAAGGGCCTGATCGGAAAGATCGGCGAAAACGTCGCCATCCGCCGTTTCAAGCGTTTTGCCGGCGAGCAGAAGCTGGCCACCTACCTGCACGGCACCCGCATCGGCGTGGTGGTCGAGTTCGCCGGTGAAGGTGATGTCGCCAGCACGGCCGCCAAGGACGTGGCGATGCACGTGGCCGCGATGAAGCCGGTGGCGGTGTCGTCGGCCAACGTGCCGGCCGAGTTGGTCGAGAAAGAGCGCAAGATCGCTGCCGAGAAGGCCGCTGAATCGGGCAAGCCGGCCGAGATCGTGGCCAAGATGGTCGAGGGCTCGGTGCAGAAGTACCTGAAGGAGGTCTCGCTGTTCAACCAGACCTTCGTCAAGAACGACAAGCAGACGGTCGAGCAGATGCTCAAGGCCGTCAACACCCAGGTGGTGGCTTTCACGATGTACATCGTGGGCGAAGGCATCGAAAAGAAGGTGGACGACTTCGCCGCCGAAGTGGCTGCCCAGGTGGCCGCTGCCAAGGGTGCCTGATGTGCCCCGGCTGCCCCAGACGGGGCAGCCAACCAAGGCGGGCCGACTGCTGATCGCGGTGCCTGCCCTGGCCTGATCTCGGGCGCAGGCGGACAACCCACCGTGCGCCCTTAAACTTGCCTTCTTCCCACCAGGAGCCGCCCGCATGCCCGCTTACAAGCGCATCCTTCTCAAGCTCTCCGGCGAGGCCCTGATGGGCGACGACGCCTACGGTATCAACCGGGCCACCATCGTGCGCATGGTGCGTGAGGTGCAGGAGGTGACGGAGCTGGGCGTCGAGGTGGCGATCGTGATCGGCGGCGGCAACATCTTCCGCGGCGTGGCTGGCGGCTCGGTGGGCATGGACCGCGCCACGGCCGACTACATGGGCATGCTGGCCACCGTGATGAACGCCCTGGCCCTGGCCGACACCATGCGCCTGGAGGGCCTGACGGCCCGCGTCATGTCGGCCATTGCCATCGAGCAAGTGGTCGAGAGCTACGTGCGGCCCAAGGCGCTGCAGTACCTCGAAGAAGGCAAGATCGTCGTCTTCGCGGCAGGCACCGGCAACCCGTTCTTCACCACCGACACCGCGGCGGCGTTGCGCGGCCGCGAGGTCGAGGCGCAGATCGTCCTGAAGGCGACCAAGGTGGACGGCGTCTACACGGCCGACCCGCTGAAGGACAAGACCGCGACCCGCTA
>JANOAQ010000824.1:0-4041 GCA_031411195.1 Burkholderiaceae bacterium
GTTTGCGCCGTTCAACCGCCTGGTTGACACCGAGGAGCCGCGTTTCGACGGTGAGCGCGTCATCCTGCCGGCCGCCACCCAGGCGGCCTGGGATGCCTATGCCGCGTCGGGCATGTTGAGCGCAGCGCAAGACCATGCCATCGGCGGCCTGCAATTGCCCTACACGGTGGAGCTGGCGGCCAACGCGTTTTTCTCCAAGGCCTCGGTCAGCATCAACGCCAGCCTGTTGAGTGTTGGCAATGCCAACCTGCTGATGGCCCACGGCACGCCGTTGCAGCAGCAGGTGTTTGCGCTGAACGAGTTCTCCGGCCGCTTCTCGGGCACCATGTGCCTGAGCGAGCCGCAGGCCGGCAGCAGCCTGAGCGATGTGGCGACCCGGGCGGTGCCGGATGGCGATGGCTGCGACGCCGACCCGTTGGGCCCACGCTACCGCCTCAAGGGCAACAAGATGTGGATTTCGGCCGGTGAGCATGAGCTGACCGAGAACATCATCCACCTGGTGCTGGCCAAGATCCCCGGGGCGGATGGCAGGCTGCCCGCGGGCACCAAGGGCATCTCGCTGTTCATCGTGCCCAAACACCTGGTGGGCAAAGATGGCCAGCTCACCGGTGAGCGCAACGACGTGGCCCTGGCCGGCCTCAACCACAAATGCGGCTGGCGCGGCACCACCAACACCTTGCTCAACTTTGGCGAAGGCCAGTACCAGCCGCGTGGCGCGGCCGGCGCCATCGGTTACCTGGTGGGCAAGCCGGGCGAGGGCCTGCGCTGCATGTTCCACATGATGAACGAGGCCCGCATCGGCGTGGGCATGGCCGCCACCATGCTGGGCATGGCCGGCTACGAGGCCAGCCTGGCCTACGCACGCATGCGACCGCAGGGCCGGCCCAACACCCCGGCCGGAAAAGACGCGGCGGCGCCACAGGTGCCCATCATCGAACACGCCGATGTCAAACGCATGCTGCTGGCGCAGAAGGCCTATGCCGAAGGCGCGCTGGCGCTGGAGCTCTACTGTGCCCGCCTGGTGGACGAGTTGCACACCGCAGACCCGGCCACCGCCAAGGAGGCCGGCCTGCTGCTGGAAGTGCTGACGCCCATCGCCAAGAGCTGGCCCAGCGAATGGTGCCTGGAGGCGAACAGCCTGGCCATTCAGGTGCACGGGGGTTATGGCTACACGCGCGACTTTCCAGTCGAGCAGTACTGGCGCGACAACCGCCTGAACATGATCCACGAAGGCACCCACGGCATTCAGGGCCTGGATCTGCTGGGCCGCAAGGTGGTGATGGACGGCGGCGCCGGCTTGAAGCTGCTGGCCACCACCGTCAATGCCACGATCACACGTGCGGGCCAGGTGGCCGGCCTGGCCGAGCACGGCGCGGCCTTGGCCGCCGCACTTCAGCGGCTGGGCGCCGCCACCAAGGCCGCCTGGTCCACCGGCAGGCCCGAAGACGCGCTGGCCAATGCCACGCCCTACCTGCAGGCCTTCGGCCATGTGGTGCTGGCCTGGATCTGGCTGGAGGTGGCGCTGGCGGCCGATGCATCCAGCAGCCAACCGGCGGCCTTCGTGCAAGGCAAGCTTCAGGCCTGCCGTTACTTTTTTGCCTACGAATTGCCCAAGATCGACGCCTGGCTGGGCGTGGTGGCCGAGCGCAATGCCGTCTGCCGCGACATGCAGGACGACTGGTTTTGAGTTTTGACGCATGCTTTGGCCATGAGCAACCAAACACTTCAAACCTGGATCTGGGTGTTGATCTATGGTGGCCTGCTCGGCTTTGTGCTGGGCCTCTTTGTCTCGGACTACGACGAGCAGGTTGGCCTGGGACTGGGCCTGGTCGGCCTGCTGGCCGTGCTGGCAGGCGCCGTGGGCATCGTCTGGCGGTCACGCCGGCCCGATTGATCGCACTTGTTTGATTCAACTTCAAGGACACGCGCCATGGGCACGCCCATCCAACAACTGTTTGACTTGACCGGCCAGGTGGCCCTGGTCACCGGTGGCTCACGCGGGCTGGGTCTGCAGATGGCCGAAGCCCTGGGCGAAGCCGGCGCCAAGATCATGCTCACCTCACGCAAGGCGGCCGATCTCGAAGAGGCCGCCGCCCACCTGGCCGCACGCGGCATCGACGCCCGCTGGGTTGCCGCCAACGCCGCCAGCGAAGAAGACGCCCACCGGGTGTGCGCCGACACGCTGGAGCGCCTGGGCCCCATCGACATCCTGGTCAACAACGCGGGTGTGGCCTGGGGCGCCCCGGCCGAAGACCACCCGCTGCACGCCTGGGACAAGCTGATGACGCTGAACGTGCGCAGCCTGTTCGTGTTTGCGCAGATCGTGGCCAAGGCCAGCATGATTCCGCGCCGCAAGGGCCGCATCATCAACATCGCCTCCATCGCCGGCATCGGCGGCAACCCGGTGGGGCTGGAGACCATTGCCTACAACACCAGCAAGGGCGCGGTGGTCAATTTCACCCGCGCACTGGCCGCTGAATGGGGCGAGCACAACATCACCGTCAACGCCATTGCGCCGGGCTTCTTTCCCAGCAAGATGACCTACAGCACGCTCGAAGAACGCGGCGAAGAGGCCATGGCCGCACGCGCACCGCTGCGCCGCCTCGGCGACGACGACGACCTGAAGGGCGCCGCCCTGCTGTTTGCATCGGCCGCCGGCAAGCACATCACCGGGCAGGTGCTGGTGGTGGACGGCGGCATCAGCGTGGTGATTGGTTGAGCCCGGCGATGAGCCGATCCGTTCGCCACAAGGCCTCACCCATCCCCTTCCCCGTGCGGGTGCCGTTTGTCGAATCGCTGGGCATCGAACTGCACGGCTACAGCACCGGCCATGCCGAGTTGCGGGTCGATCTGGACGACGCTCACCTCAATGCCTGGGAAGTGGCCCACGGCGGCGTGGTGATGACGCTGCTGGACGTGTCCATGGCCATGGCCGCGCGCAGCATGACGGGCCATGCCGGTGGCGTGGCCACCATCGAGATGAAGACCAGCTTCTTCCGCCCGGCCGAGCATCAGCTGCGCGCCGTGGCCAAGGTGCTGCACCACACCAGCACCCTCGTGTTCTGCGAGGGCTCGCTGTTCGACGACGAAGGCAAGCTGTGCGCCAGCGCCACTGGCACTTTCAAGGCCTTGCGCGGGCTGCCCAAGCGCAGCGGCGTGGCCCGAATCCCGCCCGACGGTTATGCCGCCGATTCAACAAAAGCTTCACCCCCCACCCCCAACCCGGAATCCAAGCCATGACCACCATCACCAATCTGCAGATCCACCTGGCCTCGCGCCCCAACGGCGAGCCCACTGCCGACAACTTCCGCCTGGTCGAAGCGGCGGTGCCCGTCCTGGCCGCCGGCCAGGTGCTGGTGCGCAACCACTACCTCAGCTTGGACCCGTACATGCGCGGCCGCATGAACGATGGCAAGAGCTACGCCCAGCCGCAGCCACTCGACCAGGTGATGGGTGGTGGCACCGTGGGCGAAGTGGTGGCCAGCCAGCACCCCGGTTTTGCCGTGGGCGACAAGGTGGTGGGCATGGGCGGCTGGCAGCACTACAGCGTGGTCGATGGCAACCTGGCCGGCATGCTGCGCAAGGTGGACACCACCCACGTGCCACTGTCGGCCTATCTGGGCGCGGTGGGCATGCCCGGTGTCACCGCCTGGTACGGCCTGGTGCAGATCATCAACCCCCAGGCCGGTGAAACCGTGGTGGTCTCGGCCGCCAGCGGCGCGGTGGGCAGCGCGGTGGGCCAACTCGCCAAGGCGCGGGGCGCAAGGGCCGTGGGCATCGCTGGTGGCGCCGACAAGTGCGCCTATGTCGTCAACGAGCTGGGCTTCGATGCCTGCATCGACTACAAGGCCCACCGCGACTTGAAAAGCCTGTCGGGCGCACTGCGCGAGGCCTGTCCCAAGGGCATCGACGGCCACTTCGAAAACGTGGGCGGCGTCATCCTCGACGCCGTGATGCTGCGCGCCAATGCCTTCAGCCGCGTGGCCATGTGCGGCATGATCAGCGGCTACAACGGCGAGCCCATCCCCATGCAGGCACCCC
>JANOAQ010000825.1:0-2904 GCA_031411195.1 Burkholderiaceae bacterium
CTGGCGGCAGCGGCCATCAGCGATTCGGTGAACAGGCCTTCGCCAGGCGACTGTTCTGCGATGCGCGGCAACGCATGCATCACTGCAAAGGCGCTCATCGGCGCGTTGCCGGCCATCTTGCGTGCCAAGCTGATGCCCTTGGCCAGGCCTTCGCCGTTGGCCGTGCGGTACTGCACCAGGCCGTAGCGGTCGCCCTCGTCGGCGTCGTAGACGCGGCCGGTCAGCATCAGGTCGGTCATGCGGGCCACACCCATCAGACGCGGGATGCGCACCGAGCCACCACCGCCCACGAAAATGCCACGCTGGCCTTCGGGCAGGCCGAAATAGGCCGAATCTTCGGCCACGCGGATCTGGCAGGAGGCGGCCAGTTCAAGGCCGCCGCCTACCACCGCGCCCTGCAGCACGGCCACCACCGGCACGCGGCCGAACTGGATGGCGTCGAACGCCGCGTGCCACATGCGCGAATGCAATATCGCCGCCTGGATGTCGCGCTCGACCAGCTCGGACAGGTCGAGCCCGGCGCAGAAATGGTCCCCTGCGCCGCTGACCACCACGGCCTTGACCGACGCCGGCAGGTTGACGAAGGCCGTGTGCAACTGCTGGATCAGCGCGTCACTGATGGCGTTGCGCTTGGCCGGGCGGTTCAGGCGCAAGTGGGCCACCGCGTCCGACTGGGTGATCTCCAGCAGGTTCAGCGAGCCCAGCAGGCCCGGGATCGGGGCAAAGTCAGAACTCATCGTGGCGGCACCTGTTCATCTGCCGCGAAGATAGTTCAGTCAATGAAGTTAAAAACTAGGGCATACCCGAAGCACTCGCCAAAACTCTGCGAACAGAATTGCCACATGCCCTGAGGCATTGCCACTTTTACTTCGAATACTTAACCATCAAGCCCACCATGAACCATGCCGACCTGATCGCCATCGACATTCACACCCATGCCGAAGTGTCGTGCTGGAACCCCTTCGACAACTACGGCGAGGAGTACGACCGCGCGGCCGACAAGTACTTCGGCTTCAGCAAGCGCCCCACCATCGAGGAGACCATCGCGCACTACCGCGAGATGAAGATCGGCCTGGTGATGTTCACGGTGGACAGCGAATCGCAGCTGGGCCGCCGCCGCATCCCCAATGAGGAGATCTGCGAGGCCGCAGCCAGGAACAGCGACATGATGGTGGCCTTTGCCAGCATCGACCCGCACAAGGGAAAGATGGGCGCCCGTGAGGCACGGCGATTGATCGAAGAGCACGGCGTCAAGGGCTTCAAGTTTCACCCAACGGTGCAAGGCTTCTTGCCCTATGACCGCATGGCCTGGCCCCTGTACGAGGTGATTGCCGAGTACAAGCTGCCGGCCATCTTCCACAGTGGGCACAGCGGCATCGGCAGCGGCATGCGCTGCGGTGGCGGGCTGAAGCTGGCCAACAGCAACCCCATGCTGCTCGAAGACGTGGCCATCGACTTCCCCGACATCCAGATCGTGGTGGCCCACCCCAGCTGGCCCTGGCAGGACGAGGCCCTGAGCCTGGCCCTGCACAAGCCCAATGTGTGGATCGACCTGAGCGGCTGGAGCCCCAAGTACTTTCCGGCCCAACTGGTGCAGTACGCCAACACCCTGCTGAAGGACCGCATGCTGTTCGGCAGCGACTACCCGCTGATCACGCCCGAGCGCTGGATGAAGGACTTCGACGAAGCCGGCTTCAAGGACAAGGTCAAGCCGCTCATCCTGAAGGAAAACGCCAAGCGCCTGCTTGGCTTCGTTTGACGCAGCCGGCCCGCGCTTTTGTAGCCCACTACTTCGCGCCGTAGCTGGCCGCCATGCCCGCCCGCACGTCGTTTTGCACGCCATAGGGCGGGATGGGGTAGCGCAGACCGTTGGCCGACAGGTGCTTGAGGCCATCCACCGCCTGGGCCAATTGCGCGGGCTTGAGCGCCATCAGCAGTTCGTCATCGGGTACGCCGCCATAGCGCCGCTCGGGAAAGCACGGCAGCGCCAGGCTGGGCTCACCGGTGGCCAGCGCCCGGCCCCAGCTGTCAGCGCAGGCCGACTCGCCCACGGCACCCCACTCCAGCTTCTTGTAGCCGGCCCACTGCAGGCCATTGATCAGCAAGATCATTTGCGCCGGGTTGGCGTAGACCAGCGCGATGTCGGGCGCGGGCAGGCGGCCCGCCGCCAGCGGCGACACGGCCATGGCCTGGTAGCGGCCGAACGGCACGCAAGTCATCGCGCGCTGGTGCGCGGCGGCATCGGCCTCGGTGGCGAACCACACGCCCTTGAAAGCCGCACCCGCCGCGAAAGTGGCGTCTTGCGGCGCCAGGCCGATCACCGCGCCGCACTGCTGGCCCACCAGGTCGGCCTGGGTGATGCCCACGGTGAAGCCCAGGCGCGCGGCCTGGCCCACGATCTGATCGGTGGTGTGGATGCTGCCTTTTGGCCGGCGGATGCGCGGCACGGCGGCCATGGCTTCGACCGTCTCGAACAGTTGCATGCCGATCGGCGTCGTCTTGAGCCGCAACAGGCGGAACAAGTCGTCAACGAGCGCGGACAGGTCGAGGCCGGACACATCGGAGGCGGTTGTGGTCATGAAGGTCTGCCAGATGATGGAACAGCCGCCCATCATGCAAGCCCTGTACACACGCGATAGCCCGCAGGCGACAGGCAGGCGAGGGGCAGGCGACGCAGCGCGCCGCATCGATCTTGGCGGCAGAAACAAAAAAGAGCACCGAAGTGCTCTTTGCTTGCCGCCAGCCCGGCCTGGCCGGTCAGCGAATCTGGCGTCCCCTAGGGGATTCGAACCCCTGTAATCACCGTGAAAGGGTGGTGTCCTAGGCCTCTAGACGAAGGGGACGAAATCCTTCAACGACTTGAACAGCGCCACTTGGAAATGGTGGAGGTAAACGGGATCGAAC
>JANOAQ010000826.1:0-7600 GCA_031411195.1 Burkholderiaceae bacterium
CGGCGGGCCGGGTGCTGTGCCTGCCGGCGGCGGGCGCGGTGGAGTTGTGGGGGGGGGGGGGGTGGCGGGCGGGGCGCGGGCCTGTGCCCGCCCCAGCGCTCGGGCACAGCCACCAGCTGGTGCCGCTGCGTCACGCCGAGCGTGCGCTGATGGTGGCGGTGCAGCCGCTGCGCACGCTGGAGGTGGACCAGCCCTGCGCGCTGCTGCTGCTGGGCCGGCGCGGGCTGGCGCCCGAGCTGGCGGTGCAGCAACTGGGCCGGCTCTACGAGCTGACCAGCGCCGAGCAGGGCGTGCTGACCGGGCTGCTGGCCGGTGCCCGGATCGAGGCGATGGCGCGGGCCCGGGGTGTGGCGGTGTCCACCGTGCGCACCCAGGTGGCGGCGCTGCGGGCCAAGTTCGGCGTGCGCCGGGTCGAAGACATCACCCGCCTGGTGGCCGAGCTGCCCCCCATGCTGGGCGCGTTGCGCCAAGCCGGCGCTGCCGTGGCCGCAGGTGCGGGCGCGCGGGTTCCGCACTGGTAACCCCACCGGGCTCGCGTACATTGCGCTGCCGTGCCATGCCATGCGCGCCGGCGCAACCCGATGAGCAAGCTCTACTTCCGCTACGCCGCGATGAACGCGGGCAAGTCCACCGCCTTGCTGCAGGTGGCGCACAACTACGAAGAGCGTGGCATGGCGGTGCTGTTGTTCACCGCCGCGCATGATGATCGGGCCGGGGAGGGCCGCATCGGCTCGCGCCTGGGCCTGGTGCGCCCGGCGGCCACCTTCGGCCCCCACACCGAATTCGCACGTGAGCACCTTCAGGCCCTGGCCGGCGGCCCGGTGGCCTGCGTGCTGATCGACGAGGCCCAGTTCCTCACGCCCCAGCAAGTGCGCCAGTTGCACCGCATGGCCCATGTCGCGCATGTGCCGGTGATCTGCTGGGGCTTGCGCAGCGATTTTCAGGGCGAGACCTTTGCCGGCGCCGCCATGCTGCTGACCCTGGCCGATGAGGTGGAAGAGATGAGGTCCATTTGCGCCTGCGCGCGCAAGGCCACGATGAACATCCGCATCGATGCCGAGGGCCGGCGTGTGAAGCAGGGCGAACAGGTGGTGATCGGTGGCAACGACCGCTACCGTGCCGTCTGCCCCGCCTGCTTTTATGCCGATGAGGACACCGGCGCGCTGGCACCAGGGCTCTTCGGCTGAGGGCCATCCCCAAGCGCCAGGCGCTGCGGCGCGTGCGATAAGGGCGGTCGCGCCGAATCCCGGCCCGACCCCCCTACAACAGGAGACTCCCATGATCCGCGTCCACATCTTCTACCCCGCCACGCCGAGCGGCCGTTTCGACATGGCCTATTACTGCGAGAAGCACATGCCCATGGTGCAGGCGCGTATCGGGGCTGCCTGCACCAGCTTCACCGTGGACGCCGGCATGGCCGGTGGCGCACCGGGCTCGCCGCCAGCCTATGTGGCCGTGGGTGCGCTGTTGATCACGTCGGTCGAGGCACTCCAGGAGGGGCTGGCCCAGCACGGCGCCGAGATCATGGGCGACGTGATCAACTACACCGACGCCCAGCCCATCTTGCAGATCAGCGAAGTGAAGGTGGGCTGAACTGCCCGCCGCACGTCGTTTCGCGCCTGCCCCCCCGAGGGGGCGCTCAGCGGCCTGGGGGCAGGCTGGCACAACCACGCACTTGTGAGTCATTGGAGCGCACCTTGGCCACCGACTTCGATACCCGCTTTCCCCGCCCGACGCAGGTGGCGCCTGCCGAATGGGCGGCGCGGGTGCAATTGGCAGCGGCCTACCGCATCTTTGATCGGCTGGGCTGGACCGAGCTGATCTACAACCACATCTCGCTGCGCGTGCCCGGTGAGCCTGGGCACTTTCTGCTCAACCCCTTCGGCCTGCACTACAGCGAAGTGTGTGCGTCCAATCTGGTGAAGGTGGATGGGCAAGGCCATATCGTCGGCCCCACGCTGGGTGAGCGCGCCTGGCCCATCAACCCGGCCGGCTTCACCTTCCACGGCGCCATCCACGCCACCTTGCCCGACGCGCACTGCGTGATGCATGTGCACACCACGGCCACCATGGCGGTGTGCTGCCTGGACGAGGGGCTGAGCTTCACCAACTTCTATGCCGCGCAGTTGTACGGCAAGGTGGCGTACCACGACTTCGAGGGCATCACCGTGCACCTGGACGAAGGCCGGCGCATCCTGGCCAGCGCCGGCGCTTGTCCGGTCCTGCTGCTGCGCAACCACCGGCCGGTGCCCATCGGCTTCATCCTGGCCAATGCCTTCGGCCTGATGTGGCTGCTGCAGCGCGCCTGCGAGGTGCAGACCACCGCCATGGCCATGGGCCGGCAGCGGCCGATTGCCGTGCCGGTACTCGAAGCCTGCGTGCGCGATTCGCTCAACTTCGATCCGCGGTTCGGTGCGGGCCAGGATGCGTTCGACGCCCTGCAGCGCCTGGTCGACCGGGTGGATCCGGCTTACCGGGCCTGAGCCGCGCCGCTGGCCGTACCGTCTGTTGCCTCGGGGAGGGGCGTGGGCGGACGCCGCTGGGTGGCCACACGGTCGAGCGTGGCCGCCAGTTGCCGGACGTCCAGCGGCTTGGCCACCACCGCCGACATGCCGGCGGCCAGGTAGCTGGCCTGCTGCTCGGGCATCACATTGGCCGTCATGGCCACGATGGGAATGGTGCCCACTGGCGGCTCCAGGCGCCGGATGGCCCGGGTGGCGTCCTCGCCGTCCATCTCGGGCATCTGGATGTCCATCAGCACCAGGTCGTAGTGCGCTGCCTGCACCTGGCGCACCGCCTCGATGCCATTGCCCACCACATCGCAGAAGTGCCCCATGCCTTCGACCAGGGCCTTGATCAGGATCTGGTTGACGCCGTTGTCCTCGGCGGCCAATACCCGCAGACCGCCGGCTTGGGGTTGCCCCGGCAGCAGGGCGGCCAAGGGGGCCGCACCAGCGCTGCTTGCACGCGCGGGCATCTCGCCCTGTGGCATGGCCAGCACCACGGTAAAACAACTGCCGACGCCAAGTGCGCTGTCGACGGTGATCTGCCCACCCATGAGTTGCACGATCTCGCGTGTGATGGCCAGGCCCAGGCCGGTGCCGCCGTAGCGCCGGGCAGTCGAGCTGTCGGCCTGGCTGAATCGGGTGAACAGCCGGGGCAGAACCTCGGGTGCGATGCCGATGCCGGTGTCGCGCACGGTGAGGGTGATCGACGCCTGCCCGTCGTCCAGGGGGTGATGGGCCAGGGCCACCGAAACGCTGCCATGGTCGGTGAACTTCAGCGCATTGCCCACCAGATTGAACAGGATCTGGCGCAGCCGGCTGGCATCGCCGCACAGCACCTCGGGCAGGCTGGCGGGCAGGCTCAGGCGCAACGGCAACCCTCGCGCGGCCGCGCGCACCTCCAGCAGGGCGACGACCTCGCGCACCGTATCTGCCAGCCGGAAGGGCAGTACTTCCAGATCCATGCGGCCGGCCTCGATCTTGGACAGGTCCAGGATGTCGTTGAGCACGTCCAGCAGCGTCTGGCCCGAGCTGCGGATCAGCTCGGCCTGCTGGCGCTGGCGCGCATCGAGCGGCCCCTGCAGCATCAGCCCGATCATGCCGAGCACGCCGTTGAGCGGGGTGCGCATCTCGTGGCTCATGGTGGCCAGAAAGCGCGATTTGGCCTCGTTGGCGGCTTCGGCCTGGGCCTTGGCGCGGGCCAGCTCACGTTCGGCGGTGGTCACATCGCGGTAGATGTTGACCACGCCGCCCTGGGGCGTGGGGCGCTGCACGACATTGACGATGCGGTTGTCGGGCAGCGAAAGGGCATAACTGGCCACGCTTTGGCCAAAGTTGGCCAGCCGCTGCTGGATCCAGGCCTCACGCTGGCCGCCTTGTGAAGTGGGCATGCGCGCATTGGCCGCCGTTTCGGCCAGGTTGCGCAAGGTCACGCCGGGTGCCAGGACGCCGGTGAGCCAGGGAAAGAACTCCAGGTAGCGGCCATTCCAGGCAATCACGCGCTGCGCACTGTCAACCAGCAGCAAGCCGTCGTTCATCGAGCTCAGGGCCTGGTCGAGTGTCGACTTCGACGCGGCCAGTTCCGCGCGGGCCCGGGCCAGGCGATCGATGTGCCAGTGCAGCACCAAGGCAGCGCCCAGCAGCATCATCACGAAGCCGCTGGCCAGGCTCACCACCACTTGCCGACCGTGCTCGGCATCTTGCAGGGCCACATCGCTGCGCAGGCTGGCCACCACCATCAGGCCGGGATAGAGCGTGGGCCGGGCGGCCACGATGGCGGGGTTGGTGTCGATGCGCCCTGCCGTGTGCCAGGCAGCGCCGGTGGCCGATGCGGCCGGCAGCGGCACTGCCACGGCCGTTCGGTCGCTGAGCGGCGCGCTGGCCAACAGGTGGCCATCGGTGCGCTCGAGCGAGACGGACAGGCCCGCAATTTCCAGCGATTGCGCGGCAATGCCCGCCACCAGCGACACAGGCAGTTCAGCCAGCAAGATGGCATTGACAACGCCCGCTGCGTCGGCCAGTTTCACCGGTCGCGCAAAGTACAGGGCTTGCTCGGCGGTGGCCGGATTGAGCACCGGCAGGCTGATGACCATGGCCTGAATGCTGGGTGCCAGCACCTCCTGGAGAAACGCCGCCGGCACCTGCGCGCCCAGGCGCAGGCTGCTTTCCTGCCCGGCCGCCAGCACCCGCCCGCTGGGTGTCAGCAGTACCTGATCGCGCAACTGCAGGTTCTGGCGCACCACCTGGGCCAACAACTGGCTGCGGTGCTGGCGCAGGGCGGCTTCGTCGGCCAGGCGTTCGTCGCCCAACGGCGTGGCCAGGCCCGCCAGCAGCATGTCGATGCCCAGAAAGCTGCGGTTGATGGCGGCCTCGGCGCCGGCCACGAAACGGGTGACCCGGGCTTCGGCATTGCCCACCACCGTGGCGCGCTGCGTGGCCAGCAGGGCCGCAGCGGCCAGGGCCACTGCGAGCACAAACAGGATGGCCCCGCCCCACAGGGCGCCCAGCGCGCGGCGGTCAAGCGACGAGGCATGACGCATCGCGCGCGCAGTCAGTTTGAAGCCCGCACGCCGACGATGGGGGCGAGGGTGTCGTTCCACGCGTCGACACAGCGGTGGCCGCAGCGGGCCACCCACCTGGGCAGCAGGTTGCTGGCCAACAGATCGCGCAGCCGCTGGGCATCGGCGGCCGAGGGCCTGACGAGCGTCATGTGGCCCTTCTGGCCGCTGATGCATCCGGCCATGCCGGTGCTGCACGCGATACCTTCGCCGGTCTCGCGCTCGGCATCGGCCCAGATGGCCTGCTCCAGCAGCGGCAATTGCTGGCTGAGCAATTGGCGCAGGTCGGCTGGCAGGGCCGCCCAGGCGGCGCGGTTGGCCAGGAAAAGCGACACCCCCCAGTTGATGGCCAGCGGGTGCAGGTGGCTGGTCACCTCGTGCAGCCCCACCGTGTTGCCCGACATGGTGCCGGTGATGGCGCAATCGAGCGTGCCCGCGCGCATCTGCGGCAGCATTTCGGCAAAGGGCACGAAGACGGCGGTTCCGCCCAGGGCCTCGACCAGATCGGCCTGGGTGACCGACGACACCCGCACCCGGCGCTTGGCCAGATCGGCCAGCGATTGCAGGGCTTGTTTGCAGAAAACCACCTGTGCCGGATAGGCGTAGACGGCCAGCAGATCAAGGCCGTAACGCTCGCGCAATTGCGCGCTGAGCGTGGGCCGGTAGGCCGCGACCGTGCGGCGCAGGGTGGCCATGTCCGGGTTCAATCCGGCCAGGTCGGGCGCCGCCACCAGTGCATCCTGGGTGAGCGACAAGCTCAGCAAGGCCGTGCCGAAGGGCACGACGCCCTGCTGCAGCAGGCGCAGCATGTCCTGGCCGCGGATGCCGGCGCGGTCGAAGCCGACGATTTCGGCCTGCACCTTGCCGCCGGTGAGGGCTGGCAGGGTGCGGGTCCAGAAGGGCTCTTCCTGGCGCGTGAACTGGTTGAGCGAGGCCAGGCCACCCACGATGCGCAGGCGAAGGGGTGCGGGCGTACCAGCGGCCTGGGCCCAGGCCGCTGTACCGCACAGCACCGTGACCAGGGCCACGATGGCACCGCGCACGCACCGCCCCCAAGCGCCCCGGCGCAGCGGGGCCCGACGGTCGGCGGCGGCTGGCGAAATGGACAGGACGGGCGGCATGATCAGCGGCTACGCTATCACCATCGCAGCGCCTTCGGTGCCCGAGAAAAGCGTCATTCGTGGAGCAGGCATGGCATTGAACAAGATTCTCGTGGCCCAGGGTGGCGGCCCGACCGCCGTGATCAACCAGAGCCTGGTGGGCGTGGTGATGGAGGCGCGGCGCCACAAGGGCATCGACCTGGTGTATGGCGCGCGCCATGGCGTGCGCGGCATCGTCGATGAAGATTTTGTCGACCTGACGCAAGAGACCAGCCACAACCTGGAGCTGGTGGCTGCCACGCCCAGCTCGGCCCTGGGCAGCACCCGCGACAAGCCCGACCTGGACTATTGCCAACGGATCTTCAAGGTGTTGCAGGCCCATGCCATCGGGCACTTCTTCTACATCGGCGGCAATGACTCGTCCGACACGGTGCGCATCGTCAGCGAGCAGGCCCGCGCGGCCGGCTACCCGCTGCGCTGCATCCACATCCCCAAGACAATCGACAACGACCTGGTGGGCAGCGACCACACACCGGGCTTTCCGTCGGCCGCGCGCTTCGTGGCCCAGGCCTTTGCAGGCGCCAACCTCGACAACGCCGCATTGCCGGGTGTCTACCTGGGCGTGGTGATGGGCCGGCATGCGGGCTTCCTGACGGCGGCCAGCGCGCTGGGCAAGAAGTTCCCGGACGACGGCCCGCACCTGATCTACCTGCCCGAGCGGGTGTTCGAGCTGGAACGCTTTCTGGCCGATGTGAAGGCCATGCATGCCCGCCACGGCCGCTGCGTGATCGCCGTGAGCGAAGGCATCCACGATGCCAGCGGTGCGCCGATGCTGGCGCAATTGGCCAAAGACCTGGAGCACGACGACCACGGCAACGTGCAGCTGTCGGGCACCGGCGCGCTGGCCGACCTGCTGTGCGAGGAGATCAAGGCCAAACTGGGCATCAAGCGGGTGCGTGGCGACACCTTCGGCTACCTGCAGCGCAGCTTCATCGGCTGCGTGAGCGACGTCGACCAGCGCGAGGCCCGCGAGGTGGGCGAAAAGGCGGTGCAGTTTGCGATGTGGGGGGTCAATGGCGAACACCGTGATGGCTCGGTAGCCATCTTGCGCACTGGCTACTACTCGGCCGACTACGCCTTGCTGCCGCTGGACCAGGTCGCTGGCAAGACGCGGGTGATGGAGGACCACTTCATCAGCGAGAGTGGCACCGACGTGACCGACGCCTTCCGCCTGTACCTGCGCCCGCTGCTGGGCTCGGGCCTGCCCGACGCCTACCGCCTGCGGCCGGCGCCGGTGGCCAAGGTATTGGGGGCTTGAGGATGGACCAAGCCCCACTGCGTGCCGCCCTGGTGCACCACGCCAACCGCCTGCAGCCGCTGGGGCTGGCCACCGGCACCTCGGGCAACCTCAGCGTGCGCATCCCCTTGGGTGAACTGG
>JANOAQ010000827.1:0-2826 GCA_031411195.1 Burkholderiaceae bacterium
GATCAACTGGTGGCCCAGAGCCAGGTGGCGGGCAAGCGCGTCTTCATCCGCGCCGACCTCAATGTGCCGCAAGATGATTCCGGGCACATCACCGAAGACACCCGCATCCGCGCCAGCGTGCCGGCCATCGAGATGGCGCTCAAAGCCGGCGCCGCGGTGATGGTGACCAGCCATCTGGGCCGCCCGACGGAAGGTGAGTTCAAGCCCGAAGACTCGCTGGCCCCGGTGGCCCAGCGCCTGGGTGAGTTGCTGGGGCGTGACGTCCCGGTCGTTGCCCACTGGGTCGATGGCGTGACCGTCGCCCCGGGCCAGCTGGTGATGCTGGAAAACTGCCGCCTGAACAAGGGCGAGAAGAAGAACGACGAAGCCCTGGCCCGCAAGATGGCCGCGCTGTGCGACATCTTCGTCAACGACGCCTTCGGCACTGCCCACCGGGCCGAGGGCACCACCTACGGCATCGCCCGGTACGCGCCGGTGGCCTGCGCCGGCCCGCTGCTGTCGGCCGAGATCGACGCCATCACCCAGGCCCTGGCCCATCCCAAGCGCCCGCTGGTGGCCATCGTGGCCGGCAGCAAGGTCAGCACCAAGCTGACCATCCTGAAGAGCCTGTCGGCCAAGGTGGATGGCCTGATCGTGGGCGGCGGCATCGCCAACACCTTCATGCTGGCCGCTGGCCTGAACATCGGCAAAAGCCTGGCCGAGCCCGACCTGCTGGCCGATGCCAAGGCGGTGATCGCGTCGATGAAGGCGCGTGGCGCGGCCGTGCCCATCCCGGTCGATGTGGTTTGCGCCAAGACCTTTGCCGCCGATGCACCGGCCACGGTGAAGGCCGCCACCGACGTGGCCGACGACGACCTCATCCTCGACATCGGCCCGCAGACCGCCGCCATCCTGGCCGAGCAGCTGATGGCTGCGGGCACCATCGTCTGGAACGGCCCGGTGGGCGTGTTCGAGTTTGAGGCCTTCAGCCACGGCACCGAGGCGGTTGCCCGCGCCATCGCTGCCAGCAGCGCCTTCAGCATCGCCGGCGGCGGCGATACGCTGGCGGCCATCGCCAAGTACGGCATCGAGAAGGATGTCGGCTACATCAGCACCGGCGGCGGCGCCTTCCTCGAAGTGCTGGAAGGCAAGACATTGCCGGCTTTCGAAATTCTGGAGAAGCGCGCCGCAGGCTGAGCCCTGCCGCTGCGACACCCAGGCCGGACAGGCGCAACGAAAGAGGAGGTGCCATGACCAGGGGGATCGGCCGGCAGCCAAGTGCGCACCGCCATGCGCTGACCACGGCGCTGGCCGCCTCGTTGACCGCTCTGTTTGCGGCGTTCGCGGCAATGGCCTCGCTCTCCTGCCTTGTGCTCGCAGGTTTTTCGCTGGTGCAGTGGTTCTCCTGGCCCGATGCCCGATGGGCCCACCTCGGCTGGTTTACCTACGGCGTGCTCATGTCGGCCGCGCCGTGGATGACCCAGAACCGCGGCAACGGCTGGGCCATGATTTGCATGACTGCGATGGGTGCCGGCGCGCTTGGTTTTGCCTTGCAGCGCCTGGGCGCCACCGGCCCCTTGGCATGCAAGGGCACCGATGTGCTTTGCCGCATCGCCGAAGGCGTGCGCCTGAGCCTGGGCGAACATGCACTGGTGGCCTTGTTCGGCCTGGGCGGCTTGGGCTTGGTCATGGGAGGACTGCGGTACGCCTTTTGGGACCGGCCAAGGGATTGAGATCCGGTCCGTGCTCGTGAAGGCGAGCGCTTGAAGATCCAAGTGCACGGCCGGCCGATGGGCCGCGACGGCGTGTCGCCCGAGGCCGCCATGGCCGACGTGCGGCGCAGCAGGTGCAGCGCTTCGGCATGCCGGCCAAGGTGGCGTTTTTGTCGCACTCGATCTACGGCACCTCGCACAGCGCCTCGGCCCGGCGCATGCGCAGTGCGCGTGATCGGTCTGTCGTCCGCGCGCCCGAGATCGAATGCGATGGTGAACTGCCGGGCGACGCCGCGCTGTCGGAAACCATCCGCCAGGCCTTTCTGGCCCAAGGCACGCTCACCGGCGAGGCCAACCTGCTGGTGCTGCCCAACCTGGACGCGGCCAACATCCTGTTCAATGTGCTCAAGGCCACCAGCGGAAAATGGCGTGACGATCGGCCCCATCTCGCTGGGCACGGCGGCGCCGGCCCACATCCTCACGCCGTCGGCCACGATGCGGCGGGTGGTCAACATGACGGCGCTGGCGGTGGTCGACATGGCGGCCATGGCCTCGCGCAGCACGGCTTGATGGCGCCCGGGCGGTGCCGCTGACCTACCGGCCCGTTGACGGTAACCCGCCTGTTCCCAGCGGGGCTATCGGGGGCCGATAATCCGGTGCTTATCCGCAAGATGGAGTTTTGCCACATGCCGCGTGCCACCAAGATCGTTGCCACCCTCGGCCCCGCCAGCAGCGACCCTGATGTGCTGGAGCGGCTGCTGCGCGCCGGTGTGGATGTGGTGCGGTTGAACTTCAGCCACGGCAAGGCGCAGGACCACATCGACCGGGCCACGCTGGTGCGCCAGATCGCGCTGAAGCTGGGCAAGCCGGTGGCCTTGATGGCCGACCTGCAAGGGCCCAAGATCCGCGTCGGCAAGTTTGCCGAGGGCAAGGTCATGCTCGTCAACGGCGCGCGTTTTGTGCTGGATGCTGCCCGAAGCGAGCCCGGCGCACTCGACGGCGTGGGGCTCTACTACAAAGAGCTGCCGCGCGACGTGCGGCCTGGCGACACCCTGCTGCTCAACGACGGCCTGATCGTGCTGACGGTTGAAGCCGTGCGGGGCGAGCAGGTGCACACCGTCGTCAAGATCGGCGG
>JANOAQ010000828.1:0-4307 GCA_031411195.1 Burkholderiaceae bacterium
GACCGACGAGGAGGTGGCCCGCTTCATGGCCCAGCGCTACCGCTTCCCCGGGGTGGACGTGCGGGCGCGGCTGTTCCGCAGTTACCCGGCGGGTGCGGTGGGCGGCCACCTGATCGGCTCCATCGGCCGCATCAACACCGCCGAGAAAAAGGCGATGGACGACTGGGACGACGAGGTGCTGGCCAACTACCGCGGCACCGATGTCATCGGCAAGCTGGGGGTGGAGCAGCACTATGAGCAGCAACTGCACGGCACCACGGGTTTTGAGGAGATGGAGACCTCGGCCGGCGGCCGTGCGGTGCGGCGCCTGAAGAGCCACCCGGCCCAGCCCGGCAATACCCTGGTGCTGGCTATCGACATCAAGCTGCAGGCCCTGGTCGAGCAGATGTTCGGCGACCGGCGCGGCGCCCTGGTGGCCATCGACCCGCGCAATGGCGAGGTGCTCGCCTTTGTCAGCAAACCCAGCTTCGACCCCAACTTGTTCGTCGACGGCATCGACGTCGAGAACTGGCGCGCCCTGAACGAAAGCCTGGACAAACCCCTGCTCAACCGCGCGCTGCGCGGCACCTATCCGCCGGGCAGCACCTTCAAGCCCTTCATGGCCATGGCGGCGCTGAACTCCGGCAAGCGCGGGCCCGGCACCATCGTGCACGATGGCGGCAGCTACAACTTTGGCGGGCACGAGTTCCGCAGCCACGGCGACCACGGCCTCGGCCCGGTGGACATGCGCCGCTCCATCGTGCAGTCGAGCAACGTCTACTACTACTCGCTGGCCAACGAGATGGGCGTGGACCTGATGCACGAGCAGCTGTCGCCCTTCGCCTTCGGCCGCAAGACCGGCATCGACCTGGACGGCGAGGTGACCGGCCTGCTGCCGTCCACCGACTGGAAGAAGCGCGCCTACAAGCGCCCAGAACAGCAGCGCTGGTATGCCGGCGAGACGATCTCGCTGGGTATCGGCCAAGGCTACAACAACTTCACCATGCTGCAGTTGGCCAGTGCCACGGCCACCCTGGTGTCGGGCGGTCAACGCTTTGAACCGCGCCTGGTGCGCGAGATCCGAAACGTCGTCAGCCAGGCCGCCACACCGGTGTCGGGTGAGCCCCTGCCGGCCCTGGCGTTCAAGCCCGAGCATGTGGCGGTGGTCACCAATGCCATGTTTGGCGTGACGCAAGAGGGCACCTCGACCCGCATCTTTGCCGGCGCACCCTACAAGACCGGCGGCAAGACCGGCACGGCCCAGGCCGTGGGCATCCGCGCCAACGAAAAATACAACGCCAGCCGGCTGGGCGAGTACCAGCGCGACCACTCGCTGTACACCGCCTTCGGCCCACTGGAGTCGCCCACCGTGGCCCTGGCCATCGTGGTTGAAAACGCCGGCTTCGGCGCCGCCGCGGCCGCGCCCATTGCACGCCGTGTGTTCGATTACCTGATCAGCGGCCAATGGCCCAGCGAAGAAGACCTGCAGGCCACGCGCGAAGGCCGCAGCGTGACACCCATGGGCACCCCCCGCCGCGCCGACGAGGTGCCGCTGGGCGCCATCGGCCTGGGCGCCCTGGCCAACTCGACGCCGGTGCCAGGCCGGCAGACCACGGCGATGGCCGTGCCGCCCGCACCCGGTGCGGTGCCCGCGCGCGCCACGCCATGAGCAGCGTCTTCGACCGCCCGTCGCCATGGCTGCGGCTCAAGCCCTTCGTCTCGGGCTTCGATGGGCCCTTGCTCATAGTGGTACTGGCCCTGTCGGCCCTGGGCCTGGTGACGATGTATTCGGTGGGCTATGACCACGGCAGCCGCTTTGTCGACCATGGCCGCAACATGCTGCTGGCGGCCACCTTGATGTTCATCGTGGCCCAGGTGCCACCACAGCGCTTGATGGCCTTTGCGGTGCCGCTGTACTGCGTTGGGGTGGCCCTGCTGGTGGCCACGGCCCTGTTCGGCATCACCAAGAAGGGCGCCACCCGGTGGCTGAACATGGGCGTGGTGATCCAGCCCAGCGAGATCCTCAAGCTGGCCATGCCGCTGATGCTGGCCTGGTGGTTTCAGCGGCGTGAAGGCCAGTTGCGACTGCTGGATTTCGCCATCGCCGCGCTGCTGCTGCTGGTGCCGGTGGGCTTGATCGCCAAGCAGCCCGACCTGGGCACGTCGCTGCTGGTGCTGTCGGCCGGCCTGTATGTGATTGTCTTTGCCGGCCTGTCGTGGCGGCTGATCCTGCCTGTGCTGCTGCTGGGCGGGCTGGCCATCACGGCCATCGTGTTGAGTGGGGACGCGCTGTGCCAGGACGGGGTCGACTGGAGGGTGCTGCGCGACTACCAGAAGCAGCGCGTCTGCACCTTGCTCGACCCCACGCGTGACCCGCTGGGCAAGGGCTTTCACATCATCCAGGGCATGATCGCCATCGGTTCGGGCGGCGTCACCGGCAAAGGCTTCATGAGTGGCACCCAGACGCATCTGGAGTTCATCCCCGAGCGCACCACCGACTTCATCTTTGCGGCGTTCTCCGAAGAATTCGGCCTGCTCGGCGTGGCCGCGCTGGTGCTCGGCTTCACGGTGTTGATCCTGCGCGGGCTGTGGATCGCCTCTGCCGCGCCGACCGTGTTTTCCCGACTGCTGGCCGGCGCACTGAGCCTGGGCTTCTTCACCTACGCCTTCGTCAACATGGGCATGGTCAGCGGCATCCTGCCGGTGGTCGGCATCCCGCTGCCCTTCATCAGCTATGGCGGTACGGCCATGGTCACCCTGGGGGTGGCGCTGGGCATGCTGATGTCGATCGCGCGCAGCCGAGGCCAAATGCAGCGGTAGCTGAGCCCACCCCGCAGCGCCTGCATTCTGGAGATGACATGAGCCTGATGAACACCCCCGTCGCCTTCATCGGCATTGGCAACATGGGCCTGGGCATGGCCTTGCGCTTGCGCGATGCGGGGCAGGCAGTGCGGGTGCACGACGTCGATGCAGCGCGCTGCGCCGAGGCTGCTGAGGGTGGTGCGTTGGTGGCGGGATCCCCTGCTGCGGTGGCCCAGGGATGCGCCTTGCTGGTGGTGGCGGTAGTGGACGCCGTCCAGACCGAGGCGGTGTTGTTCAGCGCCGATGGCGCGGCGGCGGCGCTGCCTGCCGGCGCCACCGTGATGCTGTGCCCCACCATCGGCCCGGCCGATGTCGAGCGCCTCGCGGCGCGGCTCGCATTGCTGGGCCTGGGCTGCATCGATGCGCCCATGTCCGGCGGCCCGGCCCGGGCACGCGACGGCAGCATGAGCCTGATGGTCGCCTGTGTTGACGCCCTGTGGACGGTGCATGAGCCACTGCTGCGCCAATTGGCGTCGCGCCTGTTTCGCATCAGCGCGCGACCGGGCGACGGCGCCCGCACCAAGCTGGTCAACAACCTGCTGGGCGCCGTCAACCTGGCCGGGGCGGCCGAGGCCATGGCGCTGGCCCAACGCCTGGGGCTGGATGCTGCCGCCACGCTGGCGGTGATCGAGCAATCGAGCGGCCAAAGCTGGGTGGGCAGCGACCGCATGGCCCGCGCCCTGGCGGGCGACTTCGCGCCGCGCGCCCACACCACCTTGCTGGCCAAGGATTCGGCCCTGGCATTGCAGATGGCCGCCGAAGCGGGCGTGCACCCTCGGCTGGGCAGCGAGGCGGCGGCGATGTTCCAGGCTGCGCTGGCGGCCGGCTATGCCAGAGACGACGACGGCCGCATGCTCAGCCTGGTGCAGCAGGCGTGGGCAAACCTGCCGCCACCAGAACAAATCGCACCGTGAACAGCGCCCCGGGCCCCAAGCCCTGGGCTGCGGCGCTGCCCCTGGGGCGGGCATCGGCGATGGTGAGCTCGGCCCCATGCTGCTGCACGATCTCGTTGACGATGGCCAGCCCCAGGCCGCTGCCATCCACATTGGTGCCCAGCGAGCGGTAGAAGGGCTGCAGCACCAGCGTACGCTCGGCCTCGGGGATGCCGGGGCCGGTGTCTTCCACCTGCAGTACCACCACCTGGCCAAACGGGTCGGCCATCACCCGCGCCGTGACGGTGCCACCGGCCGGCGTGTACTGCAAGGCGTTGTCGACCAAGTTGCGCACGAGCTCGCGCACCAGGGTCGGCTGGCCCAGCATGCAAGTAGCAGGCAGGCCGGTGGACGGCGCACCGTCGGCCGGGCGTTCGGGCGCGGGTTCGTCCGGCCCTTCGTAGCCCAGGTCGATGCGTTTGTCCATGGCCTTGGGCACGAAGTCACGCACCGTCTCCCGGGCCAGGGCAGCCAGGTCGACCGGCTCGTTGGGGCGGGCCAGGTGCTTGGCATCGGCGCGTGCCATGGCCAGCA
>JANOAQ010000829.1:0-1864 GCA_031411195.1 Burkholderiaceae bacterium
TCGGCGCTGGCCTTGCGGCGCAGCAGGCCGTAGTGCTCGACATAGTTGGCCGAGGTGAGCTGCCACCATGCAACCAGGTTGTGCACCGCCAGAAAGGCCAGCATCACGCCGCCGTACAGCGCCACCAGCGTGCCCTGCAGCACGGCGGTGATGGCGTAGGACTGCAGCATGGTGTTGTGCGGGCTCCATACCGATCGACCCTCGTCGCGCAGGCGATCACCCTCCAGCTGCCAGGCGCGGCGGATGCCGCCGGGCAGTTCGCGCAGCGAAAAGCGGTAGATGCTCTCGCCCATGCGTGCGCTGGCGTGGTCTTCAGGCGTGGCCACCCACTTGTGGTGGCCTCGGCCGTGTTCCACGGTGAAATGGCCATAGGCCGGCACCGCCAGCACCAGGCGTGCCAGCCACTGCTCCACCGGGTTGGCCTTGTGGCCCAGCTCGTGGGCGGTGTTCAGGCCCAGGCCAGCGTCGGTGCCGGCCACATAGGCCAGCAGCAGCACGCCCCACCAGGGCAGGTCGTGCGTGCCCACCCACACCGCGCAAGCCACCAGCGCCACGAAGTGCAGCGGCACCGTCGCCCAGGTCAGCCTGCGGTAATAGCGGTCGGCCTCAAGTGCGGGCACCACGGCTTCGGGCGGGTTGTTGCGGTCTTCGCCGATCAGCGCGTCCAGCACCGGCATCAGCCCGTAGCTGATGAGCAGGGGCAGCCCCAACCACAGCGCCTGCCCGGTGACATGGTGGGCCCACAGACCCAGCAGGGGCATCAGCGGGTAGACCACCGACAGTGACCAGGCCCAGCGCTTGCGGTCCTGCCAGGTGGTGGCGGGGCCACCCGGGGTGGCGGCGGGGGCAGAGTAGGTATGGGCCATGGCCGGCAGTGTGGGCCGGGGGGCCACCTTGGGGCCATTCGGGTTTGTATCGGTCGGCCGGTGGCGGGCGCACCGCCTGCCGGGTGGCCGGGTGGTCGGGTGGCCAGGTGGCCTGCATACGCAAGGTGTCGTATGGCCCTGCCGGGCCGAGGCTCGCAGACTGGCGCTGTCCATTTACAGGGGCCTACCGCCCTCTTCCAGTCTGCCGGAGCCGAACCACATGAAATCCACCCGCCGCACCTTCGCCGCATCACTGTCGGCAGTTGCCCTTGGCATGAGCCTCTACGGCGTGCCCGCCTTTGCCCAAGACACCATCAAGGTGGGCGTGCTGCACTCGCTGTCGGGCACCATGGCCATCTCCGAAACGGTGTTGAAGGACACCGTGCTGATGGCCATCGACGAGATCAACGCCAAGGGCGGTGTGCTGGGCAAGAAGCTCGAGCCCGTGGTGGTCGACCCGGCCTCGAACTGGCCGTTGTTTGCCGAGAAGGCCCGCCAGCTGATCAGCAAGGACAAGGTGGCCGTCACCTTCGGCTGCTGGACCAGCGTGTCGCGCAAGAGCGTGCTGCCGGTCTACGAAGAGCTGAACAGCCTGCTGTTCTACCCCGTGCAGTACGAGGGCGAAGAACTGAGCAAGAACGTGTTCTACACCGGGGCCGCGCCCAACCAGCAGGCCATTCCCGCCGTGGAATACCTGATGAGCAAGGACGGCGGCAGCGCCAAGCGCTTTGTATTGCTGGGCACCGACTATGTCTACCCGCGCACCACCAACAAGATCCTGCGCTCCTTCTTGAAGAGCAAGGGTGTGGCCGACGCCGACATCATGGAGGACTACACCCCCTTCGGCCACGCCGACTACCAGGGCATCATCGCCAAGATCAAGAAGTTCGCCTCCGAAGGCAAGAAGACCGCCGTGGTCTCCACCATCAACGGCGACAGCAACGTGCCCTTCTACAAGGAGCTGGGCAACCAGGGCCTGAAGGCAACCGACGTGCCGG
>JANOAQ010000830.1:0-17388 GCA_031411195.1 Burkholderiaceae bacterium
CCGAACTGCTACTGCACAGCCCCTGCGTGGTGGATGCCGTGCACTGCACGGCTGAGCTGGATCGGCTGTACCTGCAGCGGCCCTTCCAGCGCCAGGGCATCGGCGCGGCACTGCTGCGCCAGGCCGAGCAGATGGCCGCCGGCCTGGGCCAGCCGGGGCTGTGGCTGACGGCCTGGGTGGGCAATGCCAGCGCCCTGGCCTTCTACCCGCGCCAGGGCTACCGCGCCGTGGGCACGGCCTTGCACTGGATCGAAGGCCGGGCCTACGACAACGTGGTGTTCACCAACGTTTGACGACGGCTCAGCCGGCGCCGGGCCGCCCCAAGGCGGCTGAGCGCCCCCTCGGGGGGCAGGAGCGAAGCGACGTGGGGGGCGGACATCTCAGCGCTTACCCACTTCGTAGTGGGCCTGCAGCGCTTCAATGGCCTCGAAGCCGATGAACTTCTTGAACTCGGGCATGGTCGTTTGCGGGCAGGGCATGGCGTCCACCTGGCCGGTGCGCCGCGCCGCCAGCACCGCCAGGTTCTGCTGCATGGCCGTCAGGGCCGTCATCAGGGTGACGATGGGGTAGGTGGCAAAAGCAGCCACCGATTCGATCTGCTCGCGGCTCAGCGCCTCCATCCAGGTGCCTTGCATCAGCTGCAGCGACAGGCGGCGCCCGCACACCTCGCGCAGCTTCACCAACTCGGCATAAGACTTGTAGGTGCGCGAGATGGGCTGGATCAGATCGGCCCCCGCCTCGGCGTACTGTGCGGCGCGGTCCATGGCCTCGGCAGGATCGACCGCATCGGTGCGGGCAACGATCAGCAGGTCGGGATCACGCCGCGCATCCACCGCCGCACGTATCTTGGCCACCGCATCGGCGGCGCTGATCAAGGGCATGTTGGCCGCAGCGGCCGGACAGCGTTTGGGACTGAACTGGTCTTCCAGCGACAGCGCGGCCACGCCGGCGTTCTCGAACTCGCGCACCGTGCGCTGCACGTTGTTGACATTGCCGTAGCCGGTGTCGGCATCGGCGAACACCGGCTTGGTGACGAGGTCGGTGATGCGGCGTACCACGCCCACGTTTTCGGTCAAGGTGTACAGCTCGACATCGGGCCGGCCCAGCAGCGAGGCCGAGATGCCGAAGCCGGTGGTGAAGATACCGTCGAAATCACTCTGCTCGACCACCAGGGCCGACAGCGCATCGTGCGCACCCCCCATGAAGAAGGTGGGGCCGTGCTGGATGCGCTGGCGCAGCGCTTGGCGTTGGGTTGTCATGGTGGTGCCTCGTGCAGATCAGCGCTTGACCGGGTCGATGTAGGCCCCCATCGAGGCGAAGTGGCCGTCCTTGAGTTCCATCATCGCGATGCCGGTCTGGCCCCGGCGCGAATAGGCGCCCGCGCCCACCGGCTGGAAGGTGATCTTGGGGCCGATCTTCTGGTCGAAATCCTTCAGGCCATCCAGCGCGGCCAGCACCTTGCTGCGGTCGGGCTGGGGGCCGGCGCGCTTGAGCACTTCCACCGTCACCGCCGCCGCCGAGTAGCCCATCAGCGCCATCGACGAGGGCTTGGCCCCCGGAAACTGCTTGGTGTAACGCTCGTTGAAATCTTTGATGGCCGGGTTGCTGCCGTCGATCGGGTCGTAGTAGCTGGCCACATACAACTTGGCCTCTGATTTGCCCAGCAGCTCGATGAACTTGGGGTCGTTCAGGCCGCCGGCACCGAACACCGTGGGCTTCCAGCCCAGCTTCTCGGCGCCGCGGAAGAACAGCACCGCCTCTTGCCCCAGGGCGTAGACGATGACCACGTCGGGGTTCGATTCCTTCAACTTGAACACCTGCGAGGTGATGTCGGTGGCGAACTTCTCGAAGGCCTGGGCCTCGACCAGCTTCTGTCCGTGCTTTTCAAGCTGGCGCGTGGCGATGTCCATGGCCGGCTTGCCCCAGCCATCGTTCTGGTAGAGCATCGCCACGCGCTTGGCCTTGAGCGTGTTGACGGCATGGTCGACATAGGCGGCCGTCTCGGTGCTTTGCGGCGCCGGCAGCACGTACAGCAGGTCGCGCGGCGGGGTGTTTGTCAGGTCGCTGATGCTCAGCGCGACGTTGGTGGGCACCTTCTTGGTGGACGTGTATTCGTAGGCGCTCATGTTGGTGGCATGGCCCACATTGCCAACCAGCGCAAACACGTTGTCGCGCTCGATCAGCAGCTTGGCATTGGCCACGCTCTTGGCCGGCTTGAGCTCGTCGTCGTAGGTGATGAGCTTGATCTTGCGGCCGTGGATGCCACCGGCCGCGTTGACCATCTCGAAGTAGGTGCGCATGCCTTCGTCCACGGCCTTGCCCATGTAGGCCAGCGTGCCAGACAGGGGTTGCGACGAACCCAGCACGATCTCGTTGGCCAGGATGCCTTCGTCCTTCTTCTCGTAGGCCTGGGCCAGGGCGTTGCCGGTGAAGACGCTGGCAGCGGCAAACGCCGTCGCAGTGGCGGTGGCGGTGGCCAGGAAGTGGCGGCGGTTGGCGGATGCGGTCATGGAGGTCTCCTGTGGGTGGGGGCAAAGCGGGATGGGGGCGGGCTTATCCGCCCAGGTAGGCGCGGCGCACGTCTTCGTTGTCGGCCAGGTCGGTGGCCGCACCGTGCAGCACGATGCGGCCGGTCTCGATGACATAGCCCTCGTCTGCTATCGACAGGGCGATGTCGGCATCTTGTTCGACCACCAGCAAGGTGGTCTGCTCACGCTGGCGGATCTGCTGCAGGGTCTCGAAGATGAAGTCCTTCAGGATGGGCGCCACGCCCATGGAGGGTTCGTCCAGCATCAGCAGGCGGGGCCGGCTGAGCAGGCCCCGGGCGATGGCCAGCATCTGCTGCTCGCCGCCCGACAGGGTGCCGGCGCGCTGGCCCAGCCGCTCTTTGAGGCGCGGAAAGTAGCCCAGCACCCGCTCGATGTCCTGGCGCACGTCGGCCGCCGGCCGGGTGTAGCCGCCCAGAGCCAGGTTGTCGCGCACGCTGAGCTGGCCGAACACCATGCGGCCCTGCGGCACATGGGCGATGCCCAGCGGCACCAGGTCTTCGGCCGGCACCTGCTCAATGCGCCGGCCATCGAAGGTGACCGTGCCAGCCGTGGGCGGCAGCAGCCCCGACAGCGCGCGCAGCAACGTGGTCTTGCCCGCGCCGTTGGCGCCCAGCACGCAGACGATGCGCGCGGGCATCACCTGCAGGCTGACACTGTGCAGGGCGGTGGTCTTGCCGTAGCCGGCGCTCAGTCCCGCCACGTCCAGCAGCGGTGCGTTGCTCGTGGCGATGGTGGCCGTGGCGATGGTGGTCGTCATGCCGGCGTCACCTGGCGGCGCTGGCCGCTCGTTGCGCGCTTGCCGCCACCCAGATAGGCGGCCACCACCTCGGGGTGGCGCTCGATTTCACGCGGGCTGCCCTGGGCCAGAAAGCGGCCGTTGTGCATCACCGTGATGGTGTCGGAGATCGACATCACCAGCGCCATGCTGTGCTCGATCAGCAGCAGCGTGGCACCGGTGCGTTGCTGCAAGGTCTTGAGGGTGCGGCCCAGGGCCTCGATCTCGCGGTTGTTCATGCCGGCGGCGGGTTCATCGAGCAGCAGCAACTTGGGGTCGAGCGCCATGGCCCGCGCCAGCTCCACCAGCTTTTGCGTGCCGTAGGCCAGATCGCGCACGGCCACTTGCGCCTGGCCGGCCAGGCCCAGCCCATCGAGGATGGCCGCTGTGCGCTCGCGCTGGGCACGCTCTTCGCGGCGCTGGCGCGGCAGGCGCAGCAGGGCCTCGGCCAGGGTGGCGCGCATGGCCATCGAGCGGGCGATGAGCACGTTGTCGAACACGCTCAGCTCGGCAAACAGCTCCAGGTTCTGAAAGGTGCGGGCGATGCCCAGCGGCGCCACCCGGTGCGCGGGCCGGGCCAGCACATCGTGCGCCGCAGTGCCATCGTCAAAGGTGATGGCGCCTTGCTGGGGTGTGTAGAAGCGGCTGATGCAATTGAGCACGGTGGTCTTGCCCGCGCCGTTGGGGCCGATCAGCGCATGCACCGTGTTGGGTTGCACCGCAAAGCCGACGTCATCGACCGCCACGATGCCTCCGAAGGCCATGCGCAGGCCTTGCACCTGCAGGATGGGCGCGGCCACGCTCATGGCGCCCCGCCCTTGCGCCGGCCCAGGCTGGCCAGGCCTTCAGGCAGGTACATCAGCGTGAGGATCATGGCCACGCCGTACAGCGCGCGCTGAAACTGGTCGAAGCCGATGTAGGTGAGGAACTGCGGCGCCCCCACCACGAAAACCGCGCCCAGCACCGAGCCCATGATGGAGCCCAGCCCGCCCACGATGACCATCGAGACAAAGCTGATCGACACCATGATGTTGAACACCGACGGGTCGATGAAGCGCACCAGCGGCGCATACAGCGCGCCCGACAAGCCGCAGTAGAAGGCGCAGACGCCGAAGGCGATCAGCTTCAGCGCGGTGGGGTTCAGCCCCAGCGAGCGCGCCGCGATCTCGCTGCCCTTGAGCGCCAGAAAGCCGCGCCCGAAGCGGCTGTTGCCCAGGTTGCGGGCCAGCCACAGCGCGCCGCCCAGCACCACCGCCACGAAGAGGTGGTAGGTGCGCTCGGTCATGGCCCAGCCGAAGAAGGCAGGCCCGGCAGCGCCCATGCCGTTTTCGCCGCCGTTGAAATCACCACCCGACTTGGCCACCTCGATGCTGATCATCACGAAGCCCAGGGTGGCGATGGCCAGAAAGACTTCTTCGAGGCGCAGCACCGGCACCGCCAGCAGCAGGCCCACCACGGTGGCTACGCTCGCCGCGATCAGCATGGCCAAGACCAGCGGCACGCCGGCCTTGGTGAGGATGGCCACCCCGTAGGCGCCGATGCCGAAGAACACTGCCCCGGCCAGCGAGATGAGGTTGGTGTAACCGGTGAGGATGTTGGTGCCGAAGGACGCCAGCGAGTAGATCAGCACCAGCGTGAAGATGTAGAGCACATAGCCACCGGGCAGCAGCGGCGCTGCCACGAACAGCAGCGTGAACAGCGCCGGGCCGAGCCAGGGGTGCTTGTCAAAAAGAGTGCGCATCGGCGGCCTCAAACTTTCTTGGTTTGATGCCGGGCCAGCAGGCCATGCGGCCGCAGGATCAGGATGGCCAGCAGGATGAGGAAGGGCACCGCGTCCTTCCAGGCCGACGAGATGTAGGCACCGGTCAGGTTGCCGGCCACACCGATCACCACCCCGCCCAGCAGCGCACCGGGCATGCTGCCGATGCCGCCCAGCACGGCCGCGGCAAAGGCAAAGTGCAGGGCGTGCTGCATCATCGACGTGTGCAGGAAGGTGAGCGGCGCGATCAGCAGCCCGGCCAGTGCGGCGATCAGGTGCGACAGCGACCAGCTCAGCGCGTAAATGCGGCGGATCGGTATGCCCATCAGCCGCGCGGCGGTGGGGTTCTCCATCGTGGCCTGCATGGCGATGCCCAGGCGGGAGAAGCGGAAAAAGGCAAACAGCCCCGCCGCCAGCACCGCGCACACCACCAGGATGCCGATGTCGATGCCCGACACCACCACGCCGGCGCCGATGTCGATGGGCCGGGTGGGAAACACGCTGGGCAGCTCTTGCGGGTCCTTGCCCCAGATCCAGATGGCCAGGTCGCCCATCACCAGAAAAAGGCCCAGCGTGGCGATGGCCGACGCCAGCAGTGGCTTGCCGATGAAGCGGCGCAGGATGAAGCGCTCGATGCCCCAGCCCAGCGCGGCGCCAAACAGCAGCGTGAGCGGCACCACCGCCCACAGCGGCAGCCCCAGCTTGAGCAGGCTGAAGGCGACGAAGGCGCTGACCATGGCCGCTTCGCCATGGGCGAAGTTGAGGATGCCGGTGGCCTTGTAGACCATCACGATGCCCAGGGCGATGAGCCCGTAGATCGCACCCAGCGCGATGCCGCTGGTGATCATCTGCAGCATGCCGCCGGCCCCGTTCTCAGGCCGTGGCCGGGATGTGCGGCCGGGCCTTCAGCCGGGCCTTGAGGTAGGCGTTCAGGCCACCGCTGTCGAGCATGCCGCGGTCGGCACTGGCCAGGGGCTCCACCGCCAGCGGCGCGCCACCCTGGCTGAGGTTGTGCACCGTGAGTGCATCCCAGTCCACCCGCAGCTCGTCCCAGCGCTGCACTGCAGCGCGGATGCCCGGGCAGGTGACCAGCGGAAAACCCATGCTGATCTCGCCCCGGTAGAAGCCGGGCGAAAACGACTCGGCGATCACCCCGGTGATGCCCATGTGGCGCATCGCCTTCATGGCCGGGTAGTGCGGGTGGCCGTAACCGAAGTTTTGGCCGGCCACCAGCACATCACCGGGCCGCACCGCAGCGCGAAAGCCCGCGTCGCAATGCACCATGGCCACCGACGCCAGCTCTTCCAGATCGCTGAGCTTGATGTTCTTGATGCCGATGATCAGGTCGATGTCGTAGTTGTCTTCGCCGAAGACCCAGGCCACGCGGCCCTGCAGGTTGTTCAGGCTCACAGCAGGTCTCCCCGGGCGATGGCCTCGGCCAGGTAGGGCCGCGGGTCGGTGATGCAGCCGTTCAGCGCCGAGGCGGCCACCACAGCGGCATTGCAGATGAAGATCTCGCTGTCGGGGCTGCCCATGCGGCCGGGCGTGTTCAGCGTGCCGGTGCTCACTGCGCGCTGGCCGTCGGCCATGGTGGCGATGCGGCCGTAGCAGTAGTCGCAACTGCTGCTGCTGATGAAGGCGCCCGCGTCGACCAGGGTGCTGATCAGCCCTTCGCGTGCCGCCGCCGACATGATGGCCTGCGAGGTGGGCACCACGTGCAGCTGAAAGCCTGCGGCAATCTTGCGGCCCTTGAGCACGGCAGCGGCGGCGCGCAAGTCTTCGAGCCGGCCACTGGCGCACGAGCCCAGGTAGCCGGTGTGCACCGGCAGGCCGGCGTACTCGGACAGATCGCGCGTATTGGCCGGGCTGGGCGGCGCCACCACGATGGGTTGCAGGCCGCTCACGTCCACCGTCACCACACTGTCGTACTCGGCGTCGGCGTCGGCATACACAGGCTCCAGCACCTTCTTGGCGCGGCCGGCCATGTAGGCCAGGGTCTTGGCATCGGGCGCGATCAGCATGGTGGTGGCGCCCAGGAACATCGCCTGCCCGCAGACCGTCTGCCGGCCCTCGATGCTCATGGCGTCGATCACCGGGCCGCACAGCTCGACCACCTTGAAGCGGCACGAGGCCGGCCCCATCACCCGCACCAGGTGGTGGAACACATCGCGCGCCATCACCCCTGCTTGCAGCGTGCCGGTGATCACCACCTTGACGGTGGCCGGCACCTTGATGGCCATGTCGTCGCTGACAAAGGCTTCGAGCACGCCCTTGCGCACGCCCATGGCCAGGGTGCCGAAGGCCCCCAGCTGGCTGACGTGGCCGTCGAAGTGCACCGCAAACGCACCCGGCGTGGCGTAGCCCAGCTCGGCCGACACCTGGTGGCCGATGCCTTCACGCTCGTGCACCGGCACACCCTGCTTGGCACCCCAGGCACGGGTCACCTGGTGCAGCTCTTCTTCCTTGGGCGAGGTGGCCGGCACCATGTGGTCGATGAAGAGCACGAAGCGCTCGGGCTTGCTGACCTTGTCGACACCGAACTCCTCCTTGGCTTCGCGGAAGAACACATCGGTGTAGCCCGGGAAGTCGTAGGCGATGACGAAGTCGGGCTCGGCCAGGATCTCGTCGCCCGGCCGCACGCTGGCCCGGCCCGACACCCGGGCGAGGATCTTTTCGGTGATGGTCTGGCCCATGCAGCAGATCTCCAAAAATCCACTATGTGGATATATCGCAAGCCCGCTGTCAGCAGGATTGCCTGAAGACTAACGCCGCACCTAGGTGGGCCACAATCCGGAGCCACCGCAATTCGTCCACATGGTGGATTGATTTTGAGAAATCCCCTGCCCACCTCTACCGCACCCACCGCGACCCCTGCACCTGCACCTGCCGCCGAACCACGCACCGGCACGCAAGCCATCGGCCGGGCGGTGTCGCTGCTGCGGGTGATCGCCTCGCGCGGGCGACGCGGCATGCGCATTGCCGAAGTGGTGGCCACCTCGGGCCTGGCGCACGCGACCTGCTTTCGCATGCTGCAGTGCCTGCAGGGCGAAGGCCTGCTCGACAAGGACGCGCACACGCACAAGTACTTTCTGGGGCCCCTGGTGCACGAACTGGGCCTGCTGGCCCGCCCGCGCTACCGGCTGGACGAGCTGTGCGATGGCGCCCTGCGCCACCTGGCCGAGTGCACGCAGGACACCGTCTACCTCAGCGAACGCAGTGGCCTGGAGGCCGTGTGCACCGCCCGCCACACCGGCGACTACCCGATCAAGGCCCTGCCACTGGACGTGGGCATCCGCCGGCCGCTGGGCGTGGGCGCCGGTGGCCTGGCCATCCTGGCGGCGATGCCGGCCGACGAGGCCGAATCGGTGCTGCGCATCAACGGCCCGCGCTACGAGGCCTTTGGCGGCCTGACGGTGGACCGCATGCAGCAGGCGGTCGAGCAGACCCGCCAGCGCGGCTGGTCGTTTTTGGACAGCGTGGCCACCCCCGGCAGCGCCGCCCTGGGGGTGGTGATTCCGGGCGAACAGGCGGTGGCCGCCATCAGCGTGGCGGCCATCAGCGGGCGCATGCCCGCCACCCGGCTGGACGAACTGGCCGCCGCCATCGCGGTGCAGGCGGCCCAAGTGGCCCAGTTGGCCGACCTGCTGCGCGGCCTGCAGCGCATCGCACCGGCGACCACGCCGCCTGCCGAGCAGCGCAAGCGTTGAGCCAGGGCAGCAGGGCCTGCGTGGGCGGCCCATGCCTGCCACGCTGGCTCACCAGCGGTGCGGCAACTTCTTGAGCAGACAGATGCCCCTTTGCGATACCTCGATGTAGCCGCCGCGCGCCAGGTCTTGCAGCAGCCGGTTGACCATGCCCTTTGAAGCGCCCAGGCGCTCGGCGATGCGCGCCTGGCTCATCGGGCCCGGCACCAGGCGCTGGCCTTCGGATTCGATGGCCAAGGTGTCGAACAGCCCGACCAGCCGCCCGTAGACGTCGACGGAGGCCAGGCGGCCCACGGTCTGTGTCAGGGTGCGCACCCGTCGCACCAGGCTCTGGATCAGCTGCAACGCCAGCTCCGGCCGGGCTGCCAGCAAACGTTCGACTTCACTGCGCCCCACCCGCGTGAGCTGCGCCCGAGCAGTCACCTGCACGGTTGCGGCGCGCGGTTCACCGCTGAGCATCAGCTCGCCGAACAACTCGCCCGGGCCCAAGGTATTCAGCTCGACGGTGCGCCCGCCCTCGCCCGCCAGCGTTGCCCGCAGTTCACCCGAATGCACGATGTACAGGCAATCGGCCTCGTCACCCTCGGCAACCACCAATGCCCCGGGTTCCCAGGTTCGTGTTTCGCCCAGCTTGGCCAGTTCAGACAGGATTTCTGCCGAATGCACCGTTGTCACCACCGCCTGCACGCACGCTCCCCTAGGCTCGAATGGCCGTGAATGTAACGGCCTGGCGCGTTCACTATTGAACCGGGCCACACCGTGCGGGCCAACGGCGGCCACCATGGCGGCACCAACTGTCATCACCCTCAAGGACCTCGCCATGAAGCACCTGCCGCTCTCCGCCACCCTGATTTTTCTGGGTCTGAACCTCTTGACGGCCCCTGCGGCCAACGCGGCGAGTGATAGCTGCGTGCAGGCCCTGAACACCCCGCCGGCGGCGCTGGAAGCCGCGGCGCATCAGGCCTTCCGGGAGCACCGCTACGCCGCAGCGTATGGGCGCTACGCCCGCCTGGCCGATGCCGGCCAAGCCTCATCGGCCGAGATGGCGCTGCTGATGCTGCTCAATGGCCCGGCGTTGTTCGGCAATGACTGGTCGGCCAGCGAGAAGCAGCAAGGCTGCTGGAATACCCTGGCGGTGGCCAGGGCCCGCCTGCGGCTGGCACCCAACGGCAGGCTGGGCGGCGATTGAAGCGCCGGCCCTGAGCGCCCGGACACAATGCGTCCGCAGCAGCCACCAAAGGCTGCGCGAGAAGACCCTGGGAGGGGTTGTGACATGAACGAGCGCGACATCGACAGGTTGCACGCCGCCATCGCGGCGCTGCAAGGCCAGCGCAGCACGCTGGGCGACTCGGTGCTTGAACTTGCCCTGGCGCCGCTGCGTGCGCAATTGGCCGACCTGCAGCGCCCCGCCGGCCTGCAGCGCCGCCGGGTCTCCGTGCTGTTTGCCGACGTGGTGGGTTCCACCGCCTTGGCCCAGGGCCTGGACGCCGAGGAAACGCTGCACCTTCTAAGCGGCGCCCTGCAGCGCATGGCCACGATCGTCGAAGCCCACCAGGGGCGGGTATTGCGCTTTACCGGCGACGGCGTCAAGGCCGCCTTCGGCATGGACAAGCCGCTGGACGACGACCCCGAGCGTGCCGTGCGTGCCGGTCTGGCCATCCTCGAAGCCGGACGCGAGCAGGCCGAGACCGCCTGGCGCCCGCAGGGTGCGCAGGGGTTCGCCGTGCGGGTGGGCGTGCACACGGGCGACGTGGCGCTGGGCGCCGGCGTCGAGGCCGACAACACCGCCATGGGCGCAGCGGTGACCATCGCCACGCGCATGGAGCAGAGCGCGCCGCCCGGCGCGCTGCGCATCAGCCACGACACCTGGCGCCATGTGCAGGGACGGTTCAAGGCCTTGGCGCAGCCGCCGTTGCAGGTCACGGGTGTGGACGCGCCGCTGCAAACCTACCTGTTAAGCACTGGCTGCACGGGCTGATCACGCCGACCGTCTGCTGCGATACCGATCGGGCGGCTTCCGGCCTGCGCCTGGCAAGGGAGAATGAAGCCACCCGTTCCATGACGATCGCTCAAGGAGGGCCCCCTTCATTTGAGTGTCATGAACGACAACGCCGTCGCAGAACTGCGCGCCGCCCTGGCGGCACTGGAAACCCAGCGCACCACCCTGGGTGACCCGCTTTTTGAGCGGGCTGCCGCCCCGCTGCGCACGCGGCTGGCGGGCCTGCTGCGCCCTGCAGGCCTGCAGCGCCGCCAGGTGACGGTGCTGTTTGCCGACGTGGTGGGGTCCGCCGCGCTTGCCCAGGGCTTGGACGCCGAGCCCGCCCTGCAGGTGCTGAGCGGCGCCCTGCGGCGCATGGCCTCGGTCATTGAAGCCCACCGCGGCCGCGTGCTGCGCTTCACCGGCGACGGTGTGAAGGCCGCCTTCGGCATGGACGAAGCGCGTGAAGACGACGCTGAAAAGGCCGTGCTCGCTGGCCTGGCGATCCTTGCCGCCGGGCGCGAGCAGGCCGCCGATGCGCAGCGCCAGCATGGCATTGCCGACTTCGCGGTGCGCGTGGGTGTGCACACCGGCGACGTGGCGCTGGGCGCCGGGGTGGAGGCCGACAACACCGCCATGGGCGCGGCGGTGAACATCGCCGCCCGCATGGAACAAAGCGCACCACCGGGTGCACTGCGCATCAGCCAGGACACCTGGAGCCTGGTGCGCGGGCTGTTTGACCTGCAGGCCCAGCCGCCGCTGTGGGTCAAGGGCATCGACCTGCCGATGCAGACCTACCTGGTGCACGCCGCGCTGGACCGCAGCACCGCCCAGGTCGAGCGGGGCCTGCAGGGTCTGCACACGCCGATGGTGGGGCGCGACGCTGAACTGCAGCACTTGCTGCAAACCGTGGCCACCGCCCGCCAGACGCGGCAGTTGCAGGCCGTGAACGTGCTGGGCGATGCCGGCCTGGGCAAGAGCCGCCTGTTGCGCGAATTCACGGCCGCGTGCGCAGGCTGCAGGATCGTCGCCTTGCGCGCGCAGCCCGATGGCCTGCTGCGCCTGTTCGGCCTGCTGCGCAGTTTGCTGGCCACCCAGTTCGGCGTGGCCGACACCGACAGCGCAGCGCAGGCCCGGCGCAAGGTCGTCGACGGGCTGTTGCCGTGGTTGCACCAGCGCGGCGAGCGGCAGGCGCAGCTGATCGGCCAGCTCTCGGGCCTGGACTTCACTGACAGCCCGCACCTGCGCGGCCTGGACCCCCGCAGCCTGCGTGACCAGGCGTTCTCGGCGCTGCGGGCCTACTTGCAGGCCCTGGCGGCCCAGGGCGACACGCCGCTCGTTCTGCTGGTCGAAGACCTGCACTGGGCCGACGACGGCTCGCTGGACCTGCTGCAGCACCTACAGGCGCATGCCGCCACGCTGCCCCTCGTGCTGGTGATGACGGCCCGGCCCGCACTACTGGTGCGCCGGCCCGACTGGGGCACGCCAGAAACCAGGCTGGTGCTGAGCCCACTGGCGGCGGCGCAAGGCCAGACCCTGGCGCAGGCGCTGCTGCAGCGCCTGGACGCCACGCCAGCGGCGCTGACCGGCCTGCTCGTCGGCCGCGCCGAGGGCAACCCCTACTACATGGAAGAACTGGTACGCCGGCTCATCGACGACGGGGTCATCGTCGTGGGCGACGCACATTGGCAGGTGCACGCCGACCGGCTTGACACCGTGCGCCTGCCCACCACGCTGGTGGGCCTGTTGCAGGCACGGCTGGATGCTCTGCCGACCGGTGATCGCCAGGCCGCTCGCCAGGCCAGCGTCATCGGGCATGTGTTCTGGGATGACGCGCTGCGGGCCCTGGACGCCGGCGCACCGCTGGCCCTGCCGGCGCTGCAGCGCGCGGCCTTCGTGCGCAGCCACGACACCAGCGACTTCGAAGGCACGGTTGAGCGGCAGTTCGACCACCACCTGCTGCACCAGGTGACCTACGACACGCTGCTCAAGGCCGAACGCAAGCACGGCCACGGCGCGGCGGCCCAGTGGCTGAAGGCGCGCACCGACGGCCGAGGCTCGGAGTTTCTGGCCATGACGGGCGAGCATGCCGAACGGGCAGGCGAACTGGCACTGGCCATCGACTGTTTCGACAACGCCGCCAGCCAGGCCCTGCAGCGCTTTGCCAACCCGGCCGCCTTGGCCTGGTTGCGCCGTGCACTGGCCTTGCTGGAATGGACCGATCCGCCCCGGCGATTCGACCTGCTGGACCGGCTGCAGACCATCTTGGACACCCAAGGTGACCGCGCCGGCCAGGACGCAGCCCATGAAGAAATGGCGCGCCTGCTCGACAGCCACCCAGACGCGCTGCGCCAGGCCAGGTTGTGTTACCGCCTGGCCCTTCTGGCCGAGCGGCGCAGCGATACCGAAACGTCTGAACGCCTGTCCTTGCAAGCCTTTGCACTGGCCGAGGGTTGCGGTGCCGCCGATATCGCCGCCAGTGCGCAGGGCAACCGGGCCTGGTTGCGGCTTGCACGGCAAGACCACCAGGCCGCCATGGCGCCACTCGCGCTTGGCCTGCAGTGGGCCCGCAAGATCGACGACACCGATGCCCGCACGCTGACCGAGGCCAGGCTCTTGATGCTTTCGGCCATCATTTCGGTGGTGCTTTGCCAATTCGACGACGCGCGACGAGACCTGCAGGCGCTGCTGGTACGCGGCGAAGCGCTGGCATCGCCCCGCCTGCAACTGGGCGCGCTGGACAACCTGGCGATGGTGGCGTCCTACCTGGGTTGGTGGGACCAGGCGATCGGCTATGGCGAACAGATGCGCCCGCTGGCCGAAGCCACCGGCGCAGCGCCAGACCTTGCAGGCGCGCAACTGCGCATCGCCCAGGCAGCCGGGTCGAAGGGGGACCATGCCCTGGCCATGCGCCTGCACGAAGACAACCTGGTGATCCTGCGCACCACCGGCAACCGGCGCCAGCAGGCCTGCACGCTGCGCTTTCTGGGCGCGTCGCACAGCGCGCTGGGCGACACGGCCTCGGCCCTGCAGTGGCACAAGCAGGCGCAGGCCGTGTACGAAACCCTGGAAGAACCTCTGGAGGAATGCGAGAACCTCGCCGACCTGGCGCGCTGCCTGTTCGGCCTGGGGCAAGCGCAGGAGGCACTTGTTCTGGTCAGCAGCGTGCTGAGCCGTCTGGAGGGCGAACTGGCCGCCACACCGGCCTACCAGACCATCGAGCTGCGGTGGCCGTGCCAGCAGGTGCTCGAAGCACTGGGCGACCCGCGCGCAACGCACCTGCTCTACCGCTTGCATGCCGACGTCCTGGCACGCACCGCCGAGCTGACCGGGCCCGCCGACCGCGACCGGCTGGTCCAGGCCCTGCCGGTCTTCCGAGGCATCGTCGCTGCGGGCCAGCGGCTGGGCGATCCGGCGCGGCACGACGGGCAAGCACGATGAAACTGCACCAATCCCGGTATTCGCGCCCCGCCCTGTCCGGTGGGTGGCCAGAGTGGCAGGCCGGGTTCGCCGGCATGCTGCTGAGCCTGGGCCCGGCCCTGGCCTTGGGCCTGATAGCCTTTGCGGCGCTGGGCAGCCAGGCTGCGTCGTTGGGCATCCCGGCGGCACTGGTTTCCAGCGCGGTGGGTGGCGCCGTCTTCGCCTGGCTGGGGCGTGGCCCCATGCCGGCCGGTGGTCCGTCGGCGACGCCGGTTCTGGTGGTGGGCGCGTTGGTGGCCCGCGTCGTGGCCGACCCTGACTTCACGGCCACGGACCCCGCCGCGCTGGCCATGCTGCTCGCCCTGGTGGCCACCGCGGTGGTCACCATGGGCGCACTGCAGATCGTGCTTGGCCTGTCGGGGTTGCTGCGCTTGACCAAGTTCGTGCCGCAACCGGTGCTCGCCGGCTTCATGAACGGCGTGGCGCTGCTGGCCTTCCTGGCGCTGTTGCCACTGTTGCTGGGTTGGCCGGTTGATGCCCTGCACGCCGGCAACTGGAACGGCTGGCCTGCGCCGCAGCTGGCCACGGTCGGCATCGGGCTGTTCACCATGGCCGTCATCCTGGGCCTGCCGCGCCTCAAGCAGGGCTTGCCGGTCACGCTGATCGGCATCCTGGCCGGCACCTTGGCTTATCTGGGGGTGCAGGCCGCGTTCCCGCAAACAGCGCTCGGGCCACTGACCGGCAGCCTGCCAATGGCCTGGCCGCACCTGGACACGCTGGCGCCACTGTTCAACAGCAGCCATGCGCCGATGCTGCAGCGGCACGGGGGCGTGGCCTTGACGACGGGCCTGGTGATGGCACTCATCGGCAGCCTGGAGCTGGTGCTCAACGGCCTGGCCATGGACCAGGCCTGCCACACCCGCACCGACCCGCGGCCGGAAGTGCTGGCACTGGGCGTGGCCAATCTGGCAGCCGGCCTGGTGGGCGGACTGCCGCTGCTGTTCTTGCGCCCGCGCGCCCTGCGCATGCGGGCCGCGGGTGGGCGCACCCGCGCCAGCCTGCTGATCTGCAGTGCACTGTTCGCCGTGCTGGGCCTGCTGGGCCCGGCGCTGCTGGCCTGGCTGCCGCAAGTGGTGCTGGCTGCGATCATGGCGATCAATGCCTGGTTGATGGCCGACCGCTGGTCTTTGGGGCTGGTGTCCCAGTGGTGGCGCGGCCCCCGCAGCGCCGACCTGCAACTGGCTCTGGGCGTGATGGTTCTGGTCTGCACCACGACCTTGGTGCTGGGCTTTCCGGCTGCCGTGGCTGCCGGGGCCCTGCTGTCGGTGCTGCTGTTCATCCGCAGCATGAACCGCTCGCTGGTGCGGGCCCGCTTCAGTGGTGCAGCCCTGCCCTCGCGGCGCATCTACGCGGCACCCGACGAGCAGCGCCTGCAGGCATTGCGCGCGCGCATCACCGTGCTGGAACTGGAAGGCGCCCTGTTCTTCGGCAGTGCCGACCGGCTTGTCGAGGTGGCCGACGCCCTGGACAGCGCTTGCCATACGCTGGTGCTCGACTTTCGCCGCATCAGCCTGATCGACGCCTCGGGCGCGGTGGTGCTGGTGCAATTGAGCCGCCGGCTGCACGACCGTGGCATTGCACTGCTGCTGGCGGGCGTCGGCAAGGACAACCGCCATGGCCGCATGTTGAGCCAGTTTGCCGGCGAACACTTTGCCGGCGCCTTTGGTGCCGCCGACGTCGACCAGGCCATGGAGGCCGCAGAACTGCGCTTGCTGTTGCAAAGCGGCCACCACCCGCTGCGCGAGACCGTGCCGATCGAGCAGACCAGCCTGATGGCTGGCCTGGACGACGCACGGTGTGCGCGCCTGGCGGCCTGCCTGCAGACCCGTCGCCTGCAAGCCGGCGAGGTGCTGTTTCGCAGAGGTGATCCGGGCGACCGGCTCTACGTGCTCACTTCGGGCTCGATCAATGTCTTCAGCGGCGAACCGCCAGCTGGGGACAGCCTGCCGCAGCGCTTTGTCAGCCTGTCCCCGGGCATGATGCTGGGCGAGACCGCGATGCTCGACGGCCTGGGCCGAAGTGGCGATGCCGTGGCCTTCGCAGAGTCGATCGTGCATGCCCTGGACATCAGCAGCCTGCAGCGCCTGGGCGATGACGACCCGCAGATGCAGGCGCAGATCTATCGCAACATCGCACTGCACCTGTCGCAGCGCTTGCGCGCCGCCGCCTTGGCCTGGCGCGCCAGCACCACCTGACCGTTGCCCCCACCCGGGCGGTTCAGTCCGGGATCGTGGCCTTGGGGCACGAAGCGCCAGGCCCGTACCCACTTGCCGGCGCGAAGACAGTGAAACGGCGCCTTTGCGGCGCCGTTCAGTTTGGGTTCAGCCGTGGCTCAGACTGGTGTGCCTGCCGGCCTTTTCACCTGCAAACGGTCGGGCGACAGGTAGGCCTGGCGGTACTGCTCGAAGGGCAAGGTATCGGCCGCCTCGATGCGACACTGCTCGGCCACCGATTCTGCCGCCATCGCGGCATATCGTGCAGCCTGCGCGTCTAGCCAGGGCAGATCGAGCAGATGCTTTCGCGTGAAGGTGGATTGCGCACGGATGAAGTGCACGTACGAGCCGTTGAAATCCTGCTGCATGGTCTGCAGCACGCGGGCCGAGGGCAGTTCATCGGGGGCTGCCAACAAAGCCTTCGCGCCATGGACGGCACTGCTGTTCAGGTTGCTGCCCTGGGCCGCGTCCAGCGCGGCGGCAATGGCCACGCAGTCGTCGATGATCTGCGCGGCCCAGTCGGTCAGCAGAACCTGCTCGTCAGCGCGCTCCAGCGTCAGCCCCGGCTCGCGGCCACGCGCGGCCACCCGGTGCTGGTTGCGGCCCAGTGCCGCGATCTCGGCGGGGCTGTCGGGCGGGCTGTCGGCCAGCAGGCAGTGCAGCAGGAACACGTCGATGAAGCGCATCGTGTTGGTGTTGATGCCCATCGGCTCGAAGGGATCGAGGTCCATGCAGCGCACCTCGATGTACTCGACCCCGCGCTCGCGCAGCGCATGCAGCGGCCGCTCGCCCGGGAAGATCACGCGCTTGGGCCGGATCAGGCCGTAGAACTCGTTCTCGATCTGCAGCAGCGTGGTGGACAGCTGGTTGTAGTCGCCGCCCGGGTTGCGCACGCCCACCGTCTCATAGGCCGGGTAGGGTTGCGTCAAG
>JANOAQ010000831.1:0-3225 GCA_031411195.1 Burkholderiaceae bacterium
AAGGTGCTGGACGAACTGCTGCAGTTGCACGGCGGCTACGGCTTCATGAACGAGTACATGGTCACCCGCATGTATGCCGACGCACGGGTGCAGCGCATCTACGGCGGCACCAGCGAGATCATGAAAGAAGTGATCTCACGCAGCCTGTGATCCTGGCCAACGCCCACGAAAGCACCGCATGAATACTGAAAACGAACAAGCCCTGCTGGTCGATGAACGCGGTGGAGTGGCCTGGCTGACGATTAACCGGCCCGAGCGGTTGAATGCGCTGAACAAGGGCCTGACCGACGCGCTGCGCACCTACTTTCAGGCGCTGCAAGACCGGCCACAGGTGCGTGTGGTGGTGCTGCAAGGCGCCGGCCGGGGCTACTGCGCCGGGCTGGATCTGAAAGACCGCGTGGGCGCCGCGCCGGCCGAGGTGCAGGCCAGCTTCGATGGGCAAAAGTCGATCCGCGACATCATGATCGCCATGCGCGAATGCCCGCAGCCCATCGTCAGCATCGTTCAGGGCGCGGCCAGCGGCGGTGGCCTGGGCATCGCGCTGGCCAGCGACATCCGCCTGGCAACGCCCGAAGCGCGCTTCAACGCCGCCTTCATCAAGATCGGCGTGTCGGGCTGCGACATGGGATCGAGCTACTTTCTGCCGCGCATGGTGGGTGCTTCTGTCGCGTCCGAAATGCTTCTGACCGGCCGCTTCCTCGACGCCCAGCGCGCCTACGCCCTGGGGCTGGTCAGCAAGGTAGATACCTTCGCCGCGCTGCAGACCGAAGCCCAGGCCCTGGTGGATGAAATGCTCAACGCCACACCGCTGGCGCTGCGTCTGACCAAGGATTGCCTGAACCAGAACATCGACGCCCAGGGCCTGCGCGCCGCCATCGCGATGGAAGACCGCAACCAGGTGCTGTGCACCCGGGGCGGTGATTTTGGCGAAGGCATCCGCGCCTTCCTCGAAAAGCGCAAGCCGCGTTACGCCGGCGCTTGAGGGCAGGTGGTTGACGCCCTCCATGGCGCGGCTGATTGAGGCAAGCCTGCCTTGCAGGCTGTGGTTATTGTAAATACAATAACCAAGTGCGCATCACCTTCGACCCTGTCAAGCGGGCCCAGGCACTGGCCGAGCGAGGCCTCGATTTCGCAGATGCCCTGCATGTGTTCTCGGGCATTTGTCTTGAAGTTGAGGATCTGCGCCGTGACTATGGCGAATCGCGGCTTATTTGTTTCGGCCTGTTGCAGGGGCGTTTGGTGGTGGTCGGCTACACGCCGCGTGGCGCGGATCGCCATGTTTTCAGCATGAGGAAAGCCAATGAGCGCGAACAAGCCCGCATCGGGCCAAGAATTGGGCTCTGATCTCAAGCGCGTGGATGGCCACGCCATCCAGGCGCATGAGTACGACGAATTGCCCGAACTGACAGAAGACATGCTCAGCCGAGCCACCGTCAACAAGGGCGGGCGGCCCAAGCTGGTGGCCACCCGCAAACTGATCTCCTTGCGCTTGCCTGCAGACGTGATCGACAAGTGGCGATCCACCGGACCGGGTTGGCAGACCCGCATGGCCAAGCGGCTTGAAGAACTGCCTCAGTGACCCTGCAGCCACGAGCAAAACCATGCAAATACCATGAGCAACCCACTTTCACGCCGCCCGCTGCTGCTGGTAGCGGCGCTGGCTGGCCTGGGCCTGAGCCCCCTGGCCGCCCACGCCCAGGCCTTCCCCAACAAGCCCGTTCGCCTGGTGGTGCCCTTTCCGCCCGGCGGGCCGGTCGATACGGTGGCCCGCACGGTGGGCCAGAAGCTGCAAGAGCTGTGGGGCCAGCCGGTGGTGGTCGACAACCGGGCCGGCGCCGGTGGCCAGGTGGGCGCCGACCACGTGGCCAAGGCCGTGCCCGACGGCTACACGGTGTTTGTCTGCAGCATCCACCACGCGGTGTTGCCGGCGCTCAAGCCCAAGTTGCCCTACGACATCGAGCGCGATTTTGTGCCGCTCACTTTCGGCGCCAGGTTTCCCATCGTGCTGGTGCTGGCGCCGGGGGTCGAAGCCAAGAGCGTGGCCGACTTGATCACCTTGGCCAAGCGCCAGCCGGGCAAGCTGGCCTATGCCAGCTCGGGCAACGGCGGCGGCACGCACCTGGCCGGTGAGCTGTTTGATCTGCAGGCCGGCACCAAGTTGCTGCACGTGCCTTACAAGGGCAGCGCACCGGCCATGGCCGATGTGCTGGGCAGCCAGGTGCAAATGATGTTTGCCGACGCGCCCACCGCGCTGCCCCAGGTGCGCGGCGGCAAGGTGCGCGCCATCGGCGTGGCCCAGGCCCAGCGCAGCGAGTTGTTTCCCGGTGTGCCCACCTTTGCCGAAGCGGGCGTGGCCGGTTACGACGCCTATTCGTGGGCCGGCTTCGTGGCGCCTGCTGGCACGCCCAAGGACGTGGCCGCCAAGCTCAGCGCCGACATCGCCCGCGTGCTGGCCCTGCCCGAGGTGAAGGCCCGCCTGCACGACGCCGGCGCCGAGCCCGCGCCCACCAGCGCCGAAGGCTTTGGCCGCTTCATCCACGATGAGTTGGCCAAGTGGGGCCGGGTGGTCAAGGCGGGCAATATCCAGGCGGATTGAGGCGCAGCGCTACAGGGCCATGGTGCCGGCCAGTCGAGCCATGCGCTGGTCAAACGTCACTGTGGCACTGCAGCCTCTGGCCAGGTTGCGCGCCACGATCAGGCAATCGGCAAAGCCGCAAGCGGCTTGCCCGAAGGTGGACACCGCAGCGTCCAGGGCAGCCGGGTCGTCAAAGCTGAACATTGGCTCGTCCAGCAGGCCACGCAGTGCCAGTACCAGGGCGGGCTTGGCTTGCTGGTAGACGCTGGTCAGCGTCCAGCAGGCCTCGGCCAGCACCACGTCGTTGATGTGGATCTGGCCTGCGCTGCGCGGCAGTGTGCTGAGCCAGGATTCGATGCGCTCGGCCTGCGGCGGGTCGTCGTCCAGCAGCAGGCGCAACAGCACATTGGTGTCGATGCCGATCATGCTTTGCCGTGGCGGGCCGCCAAGTGCTGGGCCAGGCCCGCGTCTTCGGCCTCCAAGCCGGGTGTGCCTGCCAGCGGTGATTTCAACAAACCCCGAACCGAGCGCGCATCGGCCTGAACGGCCCGGGCCTGGATGGTGTTGTCGGGCAGCAGTTCAAACCGCAACTGGCTTCCGGCGTCTAGCCCGAGCTTGTCGCGGATGGCCTTGGGCAAGGTGATCTGGCC
>JANOAQ010000832.1:0-3479 GCA_031411195.1 Burkholderiaceae bacterium
CCAGGCGCACCGGCACTTCGGCCCCGGCCGGGATGGCAGCGGCCACCAGGCGCGGCAGCGCCAGATCGGCCGGTGTCAGCACACGGCGTGCCACCAGGCGGCCCTGGTTGTCGGTCAAGGCCAGGTCGATGGACGGCGACAAGACGGCGGTGCCGGCGCGGTTGCGCAGCACCAGTTGCAGGCGGTAGAGGGCCGAGCCTTCCAGGCGGTTCAGGCCCGAGCTTTCAACCGCCAGCAACTCGATGCGGCGCAGCGGCTGAACGCTGCAGCCGGCCAGCCGGCACAAGGCCTGCAGGGCCGGTGCGGCTGGCGGGATGTGGGCGGCCAGCGGATCGCGCCAAAGCAGCGCCACCTGCAGCAGCAGTGCCAGCGCCAGCAGCGGCACACCCGCCGCCAAGGCCAGGCGCATGGCCGGCTTGCGCCAGACGCCTCCGCGCTCGGCCATGCGCATGAAGGACGGCGGCGCCTGCGCCGCCATGGTGGGGGCCTGGTCGGCCATGGCCGCAGGGGCGTCGCCCGCCACCGGGTCGAAGGTGCCGTGCCGCTCGTCATGCGCCAGGTCGGGGCCATGGTTGGGGCCATGGTCGGGCGCTGGTGTGGCAATGTGGTCGGTGATGACGATGTCGTCGTCATCGTCCACCCGCGACGGCGCCCGCAGCAAGGGCTCTTCGCGATGGGGGTCGCTGGCAATGCCGGGCGGCAGGGGCTCGTCGACGAAGTGCGGCTCCACGGGGCCGTCGTGCGCCCACGCGGGCAACGGCGGTTCGGGTGGTGGTTGCCGGGCGGTGGGGAGGGCTGCAGGTGGCGGTGCCGGGGCCGGCCGCTGTAATGCCGAAGGCGGATCGGGTGGAGCGGGCGGGGGGGGCTGGACCTCGGTCTGGCTCGAGGCGGGCAGACCAAGGTGCACCGGCTCGCCGCTGTCGATGTCGAACAGCACCTCCACCGCGTGGAAGACGTTGTTGCACCGGCCGCAGCGCACCCATCCTTCGGACACCCGCAACTGGTCTTGCACGACACGGAACACCGTGCCACAGGACGGGCAGCGGGTGGCCAGCGTCATGGGTGGGCGGGTGCGGCGGGGCGCAGCGGGCTCATGGTGGCGCTGATGATGCCATGGCGCCAGGCGTGTACTGCTCAGGCGGCGCGCTGCGCCGTCATCAGGATCCAGCCGTCTTCGCTGTCGCTCACCGCCAGCGCCAGCCACGGCGCATAGGCGGCTTTCAGCTCGTCGGCCTGGCGCTCCAGGATGCCGGCCAGCACCAGGTGCCCGCCGGGCGCCACGCGGCCGGCCAGCAAGGGGGCCAGCAGCTTCAGCGGCGTGGCCAGGATGTTGGCCAGCACCAGCGGGTAGGTGCCGCCTGCTGCATCGGGCAGGCCGGCGTTCAGCGTCACGCCATTGGCCTGGGCATTGGCCCGGGTGGCCGTCACGGCCGCCTCGTCGATGTCGACCGCGTCGATGCAACGCCCGCCGTGCAGGGCCGCGCCGATGGCCAGGATGCCCGAGCCGCAGCCGTAGTCGAGCACGCGGGCCCAACTGCCTGCCAGGGCGTCGGCATGGCCGGCCGTCCAACGCAGGCACATGCGGGTGGTGGGGTGGGTGCCGGTGCCGAAGGCCAGGCCGGGGTCGAGCCGGATGATCTTCTCGGCCTGCGGCGGCGCCTCGTGCCAGCTGGGCACAATCCAGAAGCTGGGCGTGATCTCGACCGGTGCGAACTGCGATTGCGTCAGCCGCACCCAGTCTTGATCGGCCACTTCACGCAGGGCCAGCACGGCCAGGTCGGCAGACCAGTCTTGCGCCATCAGCAAGGTGGCGGCCTCGGTGGCCTCGGTTTCGGTGGCGAACAGCGCGGTCAGGTCACTGCGCTGCCAGCCTTCCTTGGGCGCCGGCAAACCCGGCTCGCCGAACAGGGCCTGCTCGGCGTCGGTGCCGGCGTCGGCATCGGCCACCGAGACGCTGAGCGCCTCCAGTTCATCGACCAGCGCTTCGCTGACCGGGTCGACCAGGCTCTCGGGCAAGCGCAATACGAGTTCGTGCATGTTCAACGCAGAGATTTGAGGTGGGTATCAAGCAGACGCCGTGGAACCGGCTTCGCCGGGCCACTGGCGGCGCCCCCCTGTGGGGGCTGAGGCCGGACACAAACGGCTTGCCGTTTGTGCCTGCCGAGGGGTCGGGGCTCTGGCCCGGCGCGGCCTGCAAGGACGCCGAAGGCGCTTCGAGGGGGGTCAGCGCTTGCGGCGCTCCAGCCAGCCTTCCAGGTAATGGATGCTGGTGCCGCCTTCGATGAACTTGGCGTCCACCATCAGCTCGCGGTGCAGCGCGATGTTGGTGCTGATGCCTTCGATCACCGTCTCGCTCAGCGCGGTGCGCATGCGCGCCAGGGCCTGGGCACGGGTGTCGCCATGCACGATGATCTTGCCGATCATCGAGTCATAGTTGGGCGGCACGGTGTAGTTGGTGTAGGCGTGTGAATCCACCCGCACCCCGGGGCCGCCGGGCGCGTGCCAGGTGGTGATGCGCCCGGGCGAGGGCGTGAACTTGTACGGGTCTTCGGCGTTGATGCGCACCTCGATCGCATGGCCGCGCATCTGGATCTGGCGCTGGGTGAAGGGCAGCTTCTCGCCGGCGGCCACGCGGATCTGCATCTGCACGATGTCGATGCCGGTGACGAGTTCGGTCACCGGGTGTTCCACCTGCACGCGGGTGTTCATCTCGATGAAATAGAACTCGCCGTTCTCGAACAGGAACTCGAAGGTGCCCGCCCCGCGGTAGCCGATCTTCTTGCAGGCGGCGGCGCAGCGGTCGCCGATCTTCTCGATCACGCGGCGCGGGATGCCGGGCGCCGGTGCTTCTTCGATGATCTTCTGGTGGCGGCGCTGCATCGAGCAGTCGCGCTCGCCCAGCCAGACCGCGTTCTTGAACTGGTCGGCCATGATCTGGATCTCGACGTGGCGCGGATTCTGGAGAAACTTCTCCATGTAGACGGCAGGGTTGCCGAAGGCAGCGCCCGCCTCGGTACGGGTGGTCTGCACCGCATGCAGCAGGGCCGCCTCGGTATGCACCACACGCATGCCGCGCCCGCCGCCACCGCCACTGGCCTTGATGATGACCGGGTAGCCGACCTCGCGGGCCGTCTTGATCGCTTCCTTCGGGTCGTCCGGCAGCGCGCCGTCCGAGCCGGGCACGCACGGCACGCCCGACTTGATCATGGCCTGCTTGGCCGAGACCTTGTCGCCCATGGTGCGCAGCGCGTCGGGCGTGGGGCCGATGAAGGTGAAACCGCTGCGCTCCACCCGTTCGGCGAAGTCGGCGTTCTCGGACAGGAAACCGTAACCGGGGTGGATGGCCTCTGCGTCCGTCACCTCGGCGGTCGAGATGATGGCCGGCATGTTCAGGTAACTCTGGGCCGACGCCGCCGGGCCGATGCAGACGGCCTCGTCGGCCAGCTTCACGTACTTGGCGTCGCGGTCGGCCTCGGAAT
>JANOAQ010000833.1:0-4804 GCA_031411195.1 Burkholderiaceae bacterium
CCGCTGCTGGCCGATGCGGTGGGCGCGGCCGCTGGCCTGGTCTTCGGCGGCCGGGTTCCACCAGGGGTCGGCAATGATCACGTAGTCGGCCATGGTCAGGTTCAGGCCGAAGCCGCCGGCCTTCAGGCTGATCAGGAAAAAATCGCCTTCACCGGCCTGGAAAGCCGCCACCCGCTGCGTGCGCTGCGCCATCGGCGTGCTGCCGTCCAGGTACTGGTGGCGCAGTCCGGCGGCATCGAGCCGCTCGCGCAGCAGGGCCAGAAAGTCGGTGAACTGGCTGAACACCAGCGCCTTGTGGCGGCCGGCCACCAGCTCTTGCGCCAGGCGCTCGAACTCTTGCACCTTGGCGCCCACCAGGCCCAGCTCAGGCGCCACCAGGCGCGGGTCGCAGGCAGCCCGGCGCAGCTTGGTCAGCGCGGCCAGGATGTGCATCTGGGCCTGGCCCTCGCCCGACGCACCCGACAAGGCCTGGGCCACGCTGGCCTCGGCTTGCTGGCGCAGGGCTTCGAGCAAGGCACGCTCCCTGGGGCCGGGCCCGACCTGGTGAACGATCTCGGTGCGCGGCGGCAGATCGGACAGCACCTCGGCTTTGGTGCGCCGCAGCAGGAAGGGCGCCACCAGCCTGCGCAGGCGGCGGCTGGCCAGCGGGTCGGCATCGCGCTCGATAGGCCCTGCAAAACGCTGATTGAACTGCTCGGCACTGCCCAGCAGACCAGGGTTGGCAAAGGCCATGATGGACCACAGTTCGGCCAGGCGGTTTTCCACCGGCGTGCCGGTCAACGCCAGCTTGAAGTCGGCCGCCAGCGCCTGGGCGGCGCGGGCGCGTCGGGTGCCGGCGTTCTTGATGGCCTGGGCCTCGTCCAGCACGGCGGTGTGCCAAGAGCGGCTGGCCAGGATGCCGCCATCGAGCTGCAGCAGGCCGTAGCTGCAGACCAGCACCTGGCCCGCGCCCAGGGCCAGCACCTGCTGGCGGCGCGCGGCCTGGCGGGCGGTGTCGGGCGGGGCGTCGCCGTCGGCCGGGGTGGGCGCTTCGGCGTCATTGCTCGAAAGTTCGGTCGAGGATTCGGCCAAGGATTCGGTCGACGTGTCGGCGCCCGCTTCGTCCGCGCCTTCGGCCAGGGCGGCAGTGTCGCCGTACATCTGCACCTGCAGGCCCGGCGCAAAGCGTGCGGCTTCGGCCAGCCAGTTGCCGCACACCGAGGTGGGCGCCACCACCAGCGCCGGCCCGCCGCTTGCACGCGCCAGCAGCAGGGCCAGGGTCTGCAGGGTCTTGCCCAGGCCCATGTCGTCGGCCAGCACCGCGCCAAAGCCGCTGGCGGCCAGGCGCATCAGCCACAGCCAGCCGCTGGTCTGGTAGTCACGCAACTCGGTGGCCAGGCCGGCGGGCAGGGTGAAGGGCTGGTCTTGCACTTTCGCCCAGGCCTCGCAGCGTTGCTGCCAGGCGTCGTCCCCCTGCAACGCGGGGGCATCACCCTGCGCGGACCAGGCCAGGGCCGCCAGCGGGGAGATGCGCTGGCCGTTGCCCTGGGTGTGGGTAAGCGCGCGCAGATCGGCCAGTTGCTGGCGCAGGGTGTCGGTCAGCGCCAGAAAGCCGCCGTCGCCCAGCGCCACATAGCGCTGGCGGCTGGCCTGCACGCGGTCGAGCAGGTCGCGCAGGCGCAGCACCTCGCCGTTGTCCAGCGCCAGCTCGCCGTCGATCTGCAGCCAGTCGCCCTGTGATTTGACGTGGATTTGCACTTGCTGCGCGGTCACCGCCTTCACGCGCAGCGGCCGGCCCTTGGGCCATTCGCTGACGATCACCTCGCCCAGCGCGGCCAGGGCCTCGACAACGGCCAGCGCCTCGTCGGGTTCGTCCAGTGACCAGGCGTGCGCGCCATCGTCCAGCGCGGGCAGGGCGTCGGTCAGGGTGCGCAGGTGGGCCTGCTCGGCGCTCAGGTCGCGTTGGGTCGACAGGGTCAGGCCCTGGTGCACGGTGGTCACGCGCTCGCGGCCCAGGCCGGGGGCAGGGCGGGGGCCGAAATCACCAAACGGCGCGGCGGCCAGGCGCAGGTGCAAGCCGTCGCCCAGGGGTGTCAGCTCGGCGCGCAGCACGGCACTGGCGGGCACCTCGTGGCCGGCCTCGGCATCACTGGCCAACTGAAAGTGCGTGCCCAGCACACGCAGGGCTTCGTCCAGCTCGGCACGCGCGGCCACCGGCACCTGCCAGCCCTGGGTGACCAATTCGGCCACGCGCAACTGGGCCGGGGTGACCCGCACCAGCCGTGCGCGTTGGTTACCGTCGCGCAGCAGCAGCACCGGGGCGCGGCTGGTGTCGGCGCTGCGCCGGCCGCCGTAGTCGACCTCGTCGTCGTCATCGTCCACATCGCCGGGGGCGCTGTCGTCGGGCTTGATCGGGTCGATCACCTTGAACTGCAGCTGATCGCCGCGGGTCAGCACCTCCAGGTGGGGCAGGCTTTCGCTCACCTCGATGAAGTCTTGTGGCGCCTCGGCCCAGGCCACGTGCGGGTGGCCCACCAGGGCCTGCACGGCCTGAAGTTTGTCGAGCGTGAAGCGGCCACCGTAGGGCAGCTTCTTGATGGCGCGCAGCACGGCGGCGTCATGGGCTGGCAGGCCGGTGCGCCGGCTCAGCGCCGCCAGCGAGGCCGGCTTGGCCTTGCCCAGGCCACGCGCACCGGCCTTTTGCTCCATCGGCTCGATGCGGCGCACACGGCCCTGGTCGTCGGCCTGCACCGTCCAGACCAGGCGGTCGGCGGCATCGCCTGAACCATGGCTGGCCGTGCCGCCGCCCACCGGGCCCAGCGCCACGATGGCGTTCAGCGCCTCGCGCCAGCGGTCTTGCGGCGCACCCACGGGGAAGGGCTGGCGCGCATCGGCATCGCTGGGTGCGCGGCCCAGCAGCAGGGCCGCACTGCGCCGCACCAGCAGCGCCAGCCAGGGCAGTTCGGCCGCCTCATACGCCTCGGCCATCGCGCTGGACTGGGTGCTGAACAACGCCGGCTGCGGCGGCGTGTGGCCCAGCCACGCGGCCAGCAACCAGTGGCTGAGCTGCTGCAGGGCATGCACCCGGTTGCCGGCCTGCTGGGTGAAGTGCAGGCGGCGGGCCTCGCGTGGGGCATCGCCCAGGCGTTGGTCGATGGCCTCTTGCCACACGCCCCAGAAGGTGTAGGCGTCGGCGTCGCGCTTGCCCGACTCCGCCGCTGCAAACTTGCGCGCCTTGGTCCAGGCGGCCGGGTCACTCTGGGCGATCAGGCCGAGCAGGTAGCACCACGACAGCGGCTCGGCAAACAACTGCTTGCGCTTGCCGACCAGCAGGCCGGCTTCTTTCCAGGCGGCTTCAAAGGCCAGTGCGCCGCTGGCGTAGTGGCCGGCGGCGATGTCGGCTGCGGCGCGCAGGGCCTGGGCTTCCGGCGCATCCAGAAGGTGCAGCACACGCAGGCACTCATCGCGTTGCCCGCCCAGCAGCAGGTGTTCGGCCAGGCGCAGGCGCAGCGCATCGTGCAGTTGCGCGGGCGCTTGCCGGCTTTGCGCCAGCAACCATTGCCACATCGGCTTGCGCACGACTTCGCTGTCGCCGTGCACCGGGGATACCAGGCGCAGCAGCAGGCGATAGCGCAATTCGGGGTCCATGGCCTGCCAGCGCGCTGCATCAAAGGGCTGCAGCAGCGCGGCGGCCAGCAGGCCGGGCCGCTCGGGCGAGGCCTGGCGGCTCAGTTCACACAAGCGCGCGAAGGCCGCCGCCGTGCCACCGGCCAGCACCACCACGCGGATGGCGCCCACCATGGCCTCGTCGGCAAACAGCTCCAGGTGCCAGCTGTGGTCGAAGCGGACCAGGCGCTTCCAGCTCGACCACCAGGCGGCTCGGGCGCCGGGGTTGTCCAGCAGGGCGTTGAAGCGCGGCCAGGCCACTTCTGCCGGCGCAAACCAAGGGCCTTGCGGCGTGTTGCGCACCAGGCCAGCCTCGTGCAGCACCCCCAGCAGGCGGCGCAGTTCGGGGCCATGAAACTGGGTGCCGCGTGCACTGCGGTGGTCGGCCAGGAACTCGGCCAGCCGCGTGATGCTGATGGGCGACTGCAAGAAGCACAGGGCGTCCAGCACCACTTGCGCATCGGAGTGGGGGGCGAGGGCAGTGTTGGTGGGCTGGGTCATGGCGCGGCGAGCCGGGAGTGTAGGCGGCTCCCAGGGGGACAGCGCCCGCAACCAAGCGAGTCTGCTTGTTCAGGCCTTCGCAGAAAACGAAGCCACAGTGGACGATGCCTGTAGGCTGATTCGTCAGCCTTCGCGCATCATTGCGAATCTGCGGTTTCTCAGCCGTCAACCTCATCACCATGCGTTTCGACCTCACCACCCTCAATCTGGTCCTGGCCATTGCCGAAACCCGCAGCATCACGCGCGGGGCCGAGCGTGAGCACCTGGCGTTGGCGGCCGCCAGCAAGCGCCTGAGCGACCTGGAAACCCGCCTGGGGGTGGCTCTGTTCGACCGCCGTGCGCGTGGCGTGGATTTGACCGAAGCCGGCCGCGCCTTGGTACGCCACATCCGCAGCCTCAATGCCAGCCTGCACGCGCTGGAAAGCGAGGTGGTCGAGTTCTCGCGCGGCATCAAGGGCCATCTGCGCATCGCCGCCAATGCCAGTGCGATTGCTGAATGCCTGCCCGCTGACCTGGCCGCCTTCAGTCAGGCCCACCCCGGCATCCGCATCAGCCTGGAAGACCTGACCAGTGCCGAGGTGCAGGCGGCGGTGGCCGAGGGCCGGGCCGATGTGGGCGTTTTCGTGCCGCCGCAGCATGAGGCGCGCCTGAGCTGCCG
>JANOAQ010000834.1:0-3662 GCA_031411195.1 Burkholderiaceae bacterium
ACTGGACATGAACCAAGTGCTGGCGCAACTGGCCGCGCAGAACGCGGTGGAAGGCGCTGGCCTGCTCGACGCCGGCAGCCAGAACCTGCAGGTGCGGGTGGGCGGTGCCTTTCGCACGGTCGAAGACATCAGGCGCTTTCCCATCCGTGCCACCAACGCCGCCACCGGTGTGGCCAGCACCGTGCAACTGTCCGACATCGCCGAAGTGAAGCGGGCCTTCGTCGACCCACCGGCCGTGAAGGTGCGCCATCAGGGCAAGGCGGTGATTGCCCTGGGGGTGTCGATGGGCAAGGGCGGCGACATCATCGAACTGGGCCAGGCCCTGCGCAAGCGGGTGGACGCCGTGGCGGCCGATCTGCCGGCGGGCATCACACTGTCGCGGGTGCAAGACCAGCCGGCGGCCGTGTCGCGCTCGGTGGGCGAGTTCGTGCGCGTACTGATCGAGGCCGTGGTGGTGGTGCTGGCGGTCAGCTTCATCAGCCTGGGCCTGCACACGCGGCCCGGGTTTATGAAGTTCCGCATCGACATCTGGCCGGGCATGGTGGTGGGCATCACCATCCCGCTGGTGCTTTCCATCACCTTCGTCACCATGTACTACTGGGGCGTGGGGCTGCACAAGATATCGCTGGGTTCGTTGATCATCGCCCTGGGCCTGCTGGTTGACGACGCCATCATTGCCGTCGAGATGATGGTGCGCAAGCTGGAGGAAGGCCACGACAAGATGTACGCGGCCACACATGCGTATGAAGTGACATCGATGCCCATGCTGACGGGCACCTTGATCACCGCAGCGGGTTTTCTGCCCATCGGCCTGGCCAAGTCGGTGACGGCCGAGTACACCTTTGCCAGCTTTGCCGTCACCTCTGCCGCGCTGGTCATCTCGTGGCTGGTGTCGGTGTACTTCGTGCCCTACCTGGGTGCCTGGCTGCTGCACACCCGCAAACAGGTGGGCGGCGAGTCGCATGAACTCTTTGACACGCCCTTCTACAACGGATTTCGCCGTTTGGTGGATGCCAGCGTGCGCCGCCGTTGGCTGACGCTGGCCATCACCGTGGCGCTGTTTGTCGGCGGCATCGTGGGTCTGGGCAAGGTGCAACAGCAGTTTTTCCCGGATTCCAGCCGGCCCGAGATCCTGGTCGACCTGTGGCTGCCCGAAGGCAGCACCCAGCGTGAGACCGAGGCGTTGATCCGCCGATTCGAAGCCCGCATGCTGAAAGACCCCGAGTTGGAAAGCGTGACCAGCTGGGTGGGTGCCGGTGTGCCGCGTTTCTATTTGCCGCTCAACCAGATATTTCCGCAGAGCAATGTGGCCCAGACCATCCTGCTGCCCAAGACCCTGGCCGCGCGCGAGCGCATCCGCCAGCAGTTGCCGGCCTTGCTGGCGGCCGAGTTTGCCGAAGCCCGCTCGCGGGTGAAGGTTCTGCCCAACGGCCCGCCGGTGGACTACCCGGTGCAGTTTCGGGTGATGGGCGGCGATCCTGGGTTGGTGCGGCAGTACGCCGACCAGGTCAAGGACATCCTGCGCGCCCACCCCAGCATGCGAGGCATCAACGACAACTGGAACGAGCAGGTCAAGGTGATGCGCCTGAACATCGACCAGGACAAGGCCCGCGCCCTGGGCGTCACCAGCCAAGCCGTGGCCCAGGCCTCGCGCACCATGCTCAGCGGCGTGAACGTCGGCCAGTACCGCGAGGGTGACAAGCTGATCGACATCGTGCTGCGCCAGCCCGCCGAAGAGCGCAACGCCATCACCGACATCGGCAACGCCTACGTTCCCACCAGCAGCGGCCGCGCCATACCACTGAGCCAGATCGCCCGCGTCGAGGTGGGCTGGGAGCCCGGCGTGATGTGGCGTGAAGGCCGCAAGTTCGCCATCACCGTGCAGGGCGATGTGGTCGAGGGCGTGCAAGGCCCTACCGTCACCAACGCGGTGGCTGCGCAGATCGACGACCTTCGCAAGTCGTTGCCGCCCGATTACGCCATCTCGGTTGCGGGTGCACAAGAGCAAAGCAGCAAGGGGCAGGGCGCCATCCTGGCGGGCCTGCCGGTGGCGCTGTTCATCATCTTCACCCTGCTGATGCTGCAGTTGCAAAGCTTCTCGCGCGCCATGCTGGTCTTCCTGACCGGGCCACTGGGCATTGCCGGCGTTGCCGGCGCATTGCTGCTCTTCAACCGGCCGTTCGGGTTTGTGGCCTTGCTGGGGGTGATCGCGCTGATGGGCATGATCATGCGCAACTCGGTCATCCTGATCGACCAGATCGAGCAAGACCGCGCTCGCGGCGTGCCCGACTGGAATGCCGTGGTCGAGGCCTCGGTACGGCGATTTCGCCCCATCGTGTTGACAGCCGCCGCCGCCGTGTTGGCCATGGTCCCGCTCTCCAGAAGCGTGTTCTGGGGGCCGATGGCGGTGGCCATCATGGGCGGGCTGGTGGTGGCCACGGCGCTGACCTTGCTGGCCTTGCCGGCGATGTACGCTGTCTGGTTCAGGGTGAAAGCGCCCAAGCCTGCCTGAACCTGCCGCACAGCCGGCTAGAATCACCGGTTTGCCGGAATGCCCGGTGGATGCTTGGGTGGTGTTTGCGTTCACTGCCAGGCAAGAGAGTTTCCCGCGCGGGTGGCGAAATTGGTAGACGCACCAGGTTTAGGTCCTGACGCCTTCACGGGCGTGCCGGTTCGAGTCCGGCTCCGCGCACCATGCACCGTTTAGACAACAATTTTCTGTGAGTCCCATCATGGCTGTCACTGTTGAAACCCTCGAAAAGCTTGAGCGCCGAATCACCCTGCTGATTCCGGCCACTGACCTCAACGCTGAAATCGAAACGCGTCTGAAGAAGTTGTCGCGCACCGTCAAGGCCGACGGCTTCCGTCCTGGCAAGGTGCCCATGACGGTGGTGGCCCAGCGTTACGGCTGGTCGGTGCAAAGCGAGGTGATGAACGACAAGATCGGCCAGGCCTTTGCCAGCGCCGCCAATGAAGCCCAGTTGCGCGTGGCCGGCGTGCCCCGCGTGACGCAGAAGGACGAGTCGCCCGAGGGCCAGCTGGCCTTTGACGCCACCTTCGAGGTCTATCCCGAGGTGAAGTTGGGCGATTTGGCCGCTGTCGATGTGGACCGCGTGAGCAGCGACGTGACCGACGCCGCCATCGACCGCACCGTCGACATCCTGCGCAAGCAACGCCGCACCTTCGCCCAACGCCCGGCGGTTGACGGCGCAGCCGAAAGCGACCGCGTCACCATCGACTTCGAAGGCAAGATCGACGGCGAGCCCTTTGCCGGTGGCAAAGCCGAGGCATTCCAGTTCATCATCGGCGAAGGCCAGATGCTTGAGCAGTTCGACAAGGCCGTGCGGGGCATGAAGGTGGGCGACAACAAGACCTTTGCGCTGCAGTTTCCCGAGGACTACCACGGCAAGGACGTGGCCGGCAAAGAGGCCGATTTCCTGGTGACGACGAAGAAGATCGAAGCCCAGCACCTGCCCGAGCTGGACGAAGCTTTCATCAAGAGCCTGGGCATTGCCGACGGCACCAACGACGGCCTGCGCGCCGACGTCAAGAAGAACCTCGAGCGTGAAGTCAAGTTTCGCGTGCTGGCCCGCAACAAGGCGGCCGCGATGGACGCCCTGGTCAAAGTGGCCGAATTGGACGTGCCCAAGGCCCTGGTCGAC
>JANOAQ010000835.1:0-8050 GCA_031411195.1 Burkholderiaceae bacterium
CGCCGGCGGCCTGGGCGCCTGCGGTGCGCTGCTGATGCAGCCTGCCGCCATCATGGCCTGGGCCGATGAGGTGCGCGCCGCCACGCCCGGCCCCTTCCAGATCAACCTGTGGGTGCCCGACCCACCGCCCCGGCGTGATGCCGCGCATGAGCAGGCGGTGGCGCGCTTTCTGGCTGGCTGGGGCCCCGACGTGCCACCCGGCGCGGGGGATGCCGTGCCACCTGACTTCAACGCGCAGTGCGACGCGCTGCTGGCTGCACGGCCGCCCATGGTGTCGTCGGTGATGGGCGTGTTTCCACCGGCCTTCGTGCAAGGGCTGAAGGCCGCCGGCATCGCCTGGTGGGCCAACGTGTCGACGGTGGCCGAAGCCCGCGCGGCAGAAGCCGCCGGCGCCGATGTCATCGTCGCCCAGGGCATGGAAGCTGGTGGCCACCGCGGCTGCTTCGACGCCCGCCTTGCCGAGGCCCAGCAGGTGGGCCTGTTCGCCCTGCTGCCCGCCGTGGCCGACGCGGTGCGCCTGCCCGTGGTGGCCACCGGCGGCATTGCCGATGCGCGCGGCGTGGCGGCGGCCTTTGCCCTGGGCGCCAGCGCGGTGCAGGTGGGCACCGGCTTCTTGCGTACGCCCGAAGCCGGCATCTCGCCCGCCTGGGCCGACGCCATCGGCCGCACCGCCCCCGAAGACACCCGCATCACCCGCGCCTTCAGCGGCCGTGCCGGCCGCAGCATCGCCACCGCCTACGTGCAAGCAGCGGCCGCACCCGGCGCACCGGCCCCGGCGCCCTACCCGGTGCAACGCGGCCTGACCGCCGCACTGCGCCAGCACGGCACCCAGACCAACGATGTGCAGCGCCTGCAAGCCTGGGCCGGCCAGGCCGCCGCGCTGGCCCCCGCGTTGCCCGCCGCCCAGGTGCTGACGCGGCTGTGTGCCGGGGTGCCGGGCTAGCACCCCGCGCCACAGCGTGCACCCCCAAAGCTGGTGGATGCCCCAGGGCACGGCCACCGCGTTTCACGGTTAGGCTGCGGCAGAGGGTGCGGCTGCCAACCTGCATGCGCCCCAACACCTGGGAGATCAGCATGGCGGTATACGGTGAACGCATCCTGAAACAGGGGCTGAACGGCCCCGACGTGGCCGAGCTGCAATTGCGCCTGGCGGGCTTTCGAGGCACGCTGCCCGATGGTGGCTTCGGCCCCGGCACCGAGCTGCAAGTGGTCAAGTTTCAGGCCGACGTGATGAAGCTGGCCACCGCCACCGGCGTGGTCGATGGCGACACCTACCGCGCCATCGACGCCTTTGCCAGGCGCTGGCCCATCGACTTCAAGCAACTCACCTGCAAGTGCGGCAAGTGCGCGGGCTTCGGCAACGGCCGCTTCAAGGGCCGCTACATGCCCGGTGGTGAAGGCCAGGAGGTGAGCAACCGCTATGAATACCCCGGCATCCACCGCATGATCCTGTGGGCGTCGCGCGCGGTCTTTCACTACTTTCAAGACCAGAGCTTCAGCTTCAGCTCGGGCTACCGCTGCAGTGAAGACAACCAGCAGCATGGCCGCACCACCACCAACCACCACGGCAAGGCCGTGGACCTGGACATGGCCGCCAAGCCCGGCGAAGGCAAGCGCGAAGACCGCGACAAATGCGACCGCGTGCGCGGCGTTCTGGTCGAAAAATCGGGCGCGCAACTGGGTTGGGCCGCGATCAACCGCAAGTCACTCGAACCCAGCGACATCGCGCCCACCTGGGTGCACTACGACGTGCGCCAGTACGAGGCCAGGTACCTGGCCGACAGCTGCTTTTGCACCACCCTGCCCGAGTTGGACAACCCGCTGCCCATCCTGGTGTAGGGCCGGCGGCCGGCTCGGCTGTTTGCTCAGTCGCCCGCTCAGTCGCCCGCTCAGTCGCCCGGGATATGCGGCGGGTTCAGCTTGACCTTGTTGCCCGCCCGCCTCTTGCGCATGTGGATGTTGATCATCTCCACGCCCAGCGAAAACGCCATCGCGAAGTACACATAGCCCTTGGGCACATGATGGTCGAAGCCTTCAGCCACCAGCACCACGCCCACCACCACGAGAAAGCTCAGGGCCAGCATCTTGATGGTGGGGTGGTCGCTGACGAAGCGGCCGATGGCCGCAGCAAACAACATCATCAGGCCCACCGAGCCGACCACGGCCGCGATCATGATGCGCACATCGTCGACCATGCCGACGGCGGTGATGATGGAATCGAGCGAAAACACCAGATCCACCACCATGATCTGCATGATGACCGCCGCAAAACCGGCCTTCACCGCCGAGGCGCCGTGTTCTTCGTCGCCTTCGAGCGACTGGTGGATTTCACCAGTGCTCTTCCAGATCAAGAACAAGCCGCCCAGGATCAGGATCAGGTCGCGCCCCGAGATCTCCTGGCCCATCACCGTGAACAAGGGCGCCACCAGGCCCACGATCCACGCCAGCACCAGCAGCAGCCCGATGCGCATGAACATCGCCATGAACAAGCCAACCTTGCGCGCCAGCTCTTGCTGCGCCTTGGGCAACTTGTCGACCAGGATGGAGATGAAGATGATGTTGTCGATGCCCAGCACCAGTTCCAGGGCGGTGAGGGTGGCAAAGGCAATCCAGGCCTGGGGGTCGCTGAGCAGGTCGATCATGGGGTTGTGTGTCCGGCAAGAAGGCAGCAAGGCGCTGCAAGAGGTGCTGCGTGGGTTGGGCGGTGCATGGGGCAATGCGTGGGGCAATGCGTGCGGCGTTGCGTGGCGCACAGCATGAACCCGGCCCTGATTGTGGCTGCGCGTCGCAGCACGCGGGCAGCGGGTCTGAAAAAGGCCCGACGCCCCGCCCTGCGCGCTCCCTGCTTGATCGGTTGGCTGCTGGCGGGCCTGACCCACGTCAGCTGGGCCGGCCAGGCCGACACCGTGCGCCAGCAAGAGATCGACCGCTGCGAACCCGGCGAGATCACCACTTGGCCAGACGGCCTGGACCGCCCTGCCGCCGGTGGCGCCGTGCGCCTTGTCTACCGGCATGCCGGGGCGCCGCCCAGCTTCAATGAAGCCACCGTGCTGGGTGCCGTGCAGCGCGCGGCCCAGGCGTGGGCAGCATGTGGCATCCCCAGCGATGTGATCAGCGAGACCGCCGCCGCCCTGTACCCCGGCACCGTGGTGACGGTGCAGTGGAGCGACGAACAGACCCGAGGCAACTTTGCCCTGGCCAACGTCGGCCAGCGCCAGTTGTGGATGAGCGCCGGCATGTTTGCCCTGCTGGCCCAACGCAACGCCCGCCACCCGGCCGGCCAGGTGCTGCAAATGGCCCTGAGCCACGAGATCGGCCACTTCTTCGGCCTGATGGCCCATTCACGCCGCTGCGTGGACGTGATGAGCTACTACGACAACGGCCAGGGCGAGGTGTGCGCGGTACGCGGCGGTGGCTCGTACAAGGCTTTGCCGGAGTACCGGGCGCTATTGCCGACCGCCTGCGACATTGCCAGGTGCCGCGCATTGAATGGAAAGTGAAGACTCAGCCATGACCCCCGAAGTACGCCGTCGCCGCAGCCGACAAGTTCGCCTTCGACTTAGGTCACCTGTAGAAAAACAAGGCCCGGCCTCACCATGACCGCCCTCGACATGACCGATGCACTGCTGGGGCACTGCCTGTGCGGTGACCTTCGGTTCGAACTTCGCGGCGAGCCACTCACCCTCTACGCCTGCCACTGCACCGATTGCCAGCGCCGGTCGATGGGCGCGCTGCGGCTGTCGATGTGGGTGGCACGCACTGCATTGCATGTGACTGCGGGCCAGCCGACTGTTCGAACATCGGTCCTGGGCTCGGGGCGGCAGCGCGTCAGCAAGGCCTGTGCGCGCTGCGACACCGATCTATGGACCGAGCCGCCCGAAAACCCAAAACTGGCGGTGCTGCGACCAGGCACTCTGGTCAGGTTCCGGGAGTTCGTGCCCGTTGCGCACCTGTTCGTCCGCAGCGCGCTGCCCTGGATCAAACTTCCGCACGACGCCACCCTCTATGACACCCAGCCCGATGACCCCAAAGAACTGCTGCGGCTCTGGCGGCAGCGTGCCGGCCAAGGCGGTTCCCATACCGGCTGACAAGACGCCGCCCGGCGCAGCACGCCTGCGCCGCCGGCGGTGCGCCGACCTGCCGGTCCTGGCCATCGCCTGGCTTCTGGCCTTCAACTTGCCCTGCAAGACTGCCCCCGCCGATTCATCTTCCGACGCGCCCTCCGACGTGCCCTCCGACGTGCCGACCGATCAGGTCTTTGCGGTCGAACAAGCCTTGCCTGGGCGCACGACCGGCTGGAGGTGCTGCCCTCGGGCACACTGGCGCTCAGCACCGCACTGGTCGGGGATGCGGCTGGCATGGTGATCGCGCGGTTCAATTCGATCTGGCGGCTTGACGCGCCCCGCACCTGGCGCATCACCTTCGACAAGGGCCGCCCGCCCAGCCCGTGCTCGGTTTCCGGTGGCAGTTGCAAGCATGATCAAGCGTGGAGAAATCAATGAAACGTGTCACGGGCATCGGCGGCATCTTCTTCAAGGCCAAGGACGCCCCTGCGTTGCAGGCCTGGTACAAGAAGCACCTTGGGATAGATGTGCAGGCCTGGGGCGGTGCCGCCTTCAACTGGGCCGACGCTGACGGCAAGCCTCGCGCCGGAACAACCATCTGGTCGATCGGGCCCGCCCAGGACGACCACTTTTCGCCCAGCCAGGCCAGCTTCATGGTCAATTACCGGGTTGAAGATGCCAGGGCCCTTGCGGCGGCATTGAAAGAAGAGGGCTGCACCGTGCTCGACACCATTGACGAGTCTGAGTACGGGATATTTGCCTGGGTCATGGATCCCGAAGGCAACAAGGTCGAACTCTGGCAACCGCCTGCAGGCCAATAGCGGCAAACCAGGCCGCGCAACCAAGGGGATCACAACGATGTCGCTCACGCTACTGGCGCTTCTGGGGTTTGTTTCCTGGGCACTGCTGCTGCTCGTCTTGATGGAAGCCATGCGGTCGTGGCTGGTGCTGACTGGCGCCGTTGCGGCCAATGGTTTTGATCCCGCCAATTCCAGTTTGTCGCCCTTCATGCAGCGCCTGGCTCGGGCGCACGCCAATTGCCTGGAAGGCCTGCCCATTTTTGGTGGCCTGATGCTCCTGGCGGTCGTCGCCGACAAGGCTGGCGTCACCGACTCTCTGGCGTACTACCTGCTAGGGGCCCGGATACTCCAGTCGTGCATTCATCTGGCGTCGGTCTCGGCAACTGCAGTCACTGCACGCTTCGTGGCGTTTGCCGTGCAGATCGCCATTGCGGTGTATTGGGCGGTGGCGCTTCACTCGGCTTGATGGCGGCAGGGCGGCGGCTGGGTGGCGGCTGGGTGGCGGCTGGATAACAGCTGGGTAGCGGCGTGATGTTCGTGCTGCACACAATTTTTGCCTGACAAGGAGACTCCCATGCTCAAAGGAAGCTGCCACTGCGGCGCCGTGCAATGGCACTTCAAGCTGATGCCCGAATCGGTGACCGCCTGCAACTGCACCGTGTGCCGGCGCTACGGCACGCTGTGGGCATATGACTACCAGGACGAGAACATCAGTGTCTCGGGCACCACCCAGGCCTATGTGTGGGGCGATGCCACGCTGGGCTTTCACTTCTGCCCCACCTGCGGCTGCGTGGCCTATTGGCGTGCGCTGCAAATCGATGCGCAAGGGCGGCGGCGCATCGCGGTCAATGTGCGGCTGAGCGAGCCCGACAGCGTGGCGCACCTGCCGCTCGACCACTTCGATGGCCTGGTCAAGTTCGACGACCTGGGCCGCGACGGGCGCTGCGTGGCCGATATGTGGTTCTGATTTCCCCCACTGCCGAATGCCCCGCCCACCATGTGTCGCAACATCCGCACACTGTTCAACTTCAACCCGCCCGCCACCGAGTTGGAGATCCGCGACGCCTCGCTGCAGTTCGTGCGCAAGCTCAGCGGTTTTGCAGTGCCTTCAAAGGCCAACGAGGCGGCCTTCGAACAGGCCGTGGCCGACGTGGCCGCCACCGCGCGGCAGTTGATCGCCTCGCTCACCACCACGGCCCAGCCGCGCGACCGGGCGGTCGAAGCCGCCAAGGCGCGTGCCCGCTCGGTCGCGCGATTTGGCAACACTTCCAACTGATCCAGGGCCCCGACCAGCATGAGCAACCTCGCCGATCAATTCAACGAACGTGGGCGCGACAAACTGCCCGGCTACCTGGGCCTGCACTTCACGCTGGTGTCAGCTGCTGAGGTGCGCGGCGAGTTGCCCGTGCGCCCCGCCCTGCTGGCGCCCAATGGCTTTTTGCACGCCGCGTCGGTGGTGGCGCTGGCCGATACCAGCTGCGGCTACGGCTGCGTGGCCAACCTGCCGGCCAAGGCCTCGGGCTTCACCACGGTCGAGCTCAAATCCAACCACCTGGGCACCGCGCTCGAAGGCACGATCGAGTGCGTGGCCACCCCGGTGCACGTGGGCAAGACCACGCAGGTGTGGGACGCGGTGGTCACCCACCGTGAAACCGGCCGCAAGATCGCGCTGTTTCGCTGCACCCAGATGGTGCTGTACCCGGCGGCGAGCTAAGCTGCGTCGGCCTGGGTCAGCGGCGCCATCGTTGCCACTGGCGCCACGGGCGCCTCCGAGGCCACTGGCGCCCGCTGCGCACCGCGCACCAGGCGACCGGGCAGTGCGCCGGTGGCCACGCCTTCACGGTACACCGGCACGCCGTTCACCAGCGTGGCCACATAACCGCTGGCGCGCTGCATCAGGCGGGGGCCGTTGGCGGGCAGGTCGTAGGCCATCTCGGGCGCGGCCAGGGCCAGGCGGTTGAAGTCGATGACATTGATGTCGGCGCGGTAGCCGGGTGCCAGCAGGCCACGGTCGAGCAGGCCCACGGCGCGGGCGGTGTCCTGCGTCTGGCGCTTGATCAGCCAGGCAATGTCGAAGCGGCCCTCGGGCCGGTCACGCCCCCAGTGCGTCAGCAGGTAGGTGGGAAAGCTGCCATCCGAGATGATGCTGACATGCGCGCCGCCATCGCCCAGGCCCACCACCGTGTGCGGGTCGGCCAGCATCTCGCGGCAGGCATTGAGGTTGTAGTCGGCGTAGTTGGCAAAGGGGGCAAAGAGCAGGCCCCGGCCGCCGTTGCGCAGCATCCAGTCGTAGGCCACCTCGGCAGGGGCCTTGCCTTCACGCCGAGCGATGGCGACCACCGATTGATCGGCCGGCGGCTCGTAGTCGGGCACGTCGCCAAAGCAGAACATGCGCGCAAAGCCCATCATCTGCGCCCGAAAAGCCCCGGTGGCCGGCACCGCGCTGATCTCTTGCAGCAACTGGGCGCGCAGTGTGGGCTGCTGCATCTTGGCCACCCGCTCGGCCAGCGCCAGCGTGGCGATGGCGATGTAGGCGGGGCACGATGAAAACGGGTTGCGACTGCCCTGCAGGCCCAGCAGCACGCCCACCGGGCGCGGTGCCACCTGCGCGCGGATGGGCAGGCCATCGGCCTGGGCCTGGGCCACCAGGGCCAGCAGCTTGCGGTAGCCGTGCGGAGATGAATGCCGCTGCGCCAGCGAGAAGGACATGGGCCGGCCCGACGCGGCCACCACCCGACGCAGCATGGCAAATTCTTCGTCGAGCGAGGGCGTGTCGAAGTCGGAGATGAACTGCAGCACGCCGCGCCCGGCATCGCGCAGGCCCAGGGCGATACCGGTCAGCTCGGCCTCGGTGGCGCGCAGGCTGGGGGTGGGCTCGCCCTTGATGCTGCGGTGGTTGAGCGAGCGCGAGGTTGAAAAGCCGATGGCCCCGGCCCGCGCCGCTTCGCCCGCCAGGGCGCGCATGCGGGCGATGTCGTCGGGTGTGGCGTCTTCCAGCCGCGCACCACGCTCGCCCATCACGTAGACGCGCAGCGCGCCGTGCGGCAGGTGGGCGGCGATGTCGATGTCGTGCGGGCGCTCGGCCACCGCGTCCAGGTACTGGCCAAAGCTTTCCCACTGCCAGCTCAGGCCTTCGTGCAGGGCGGCGCCGGGGATGTCTTCCACGCCCTCCATCAGCTCGATCAG
>JANOAQ010000836.1:0-6513 GCA_031411195.1 Burkholderiaceae bacterium
GGAGCCGGCCGCAGGCCGGCGGGGGACACGGAGCAAAACAGGACAGGCCGCCCCGGCGCGCTCGCACCAAAGCGGTCAGGCCGCCCCGGCGCGCTCGCACCAGAGCGCGAAGGTCGAAATTCAAAGCGCCGAACCCAAACGCACTGGAGCCTGCGATGACCGCAACAGGCCCCCACATCATGGCTCTGCACCGTTCGGTGTTGTTCGTGCCCGGCAACCGGCCTGAGCGTTTCGACAAGGCGCTCGCTGCTGGTGCCAGTGCCGTCATCATCGACCTGGAAGACGCCGTGGCGCCGGCCGACAAGCCGGCCGCGCGTGCGGCGCTCGCGGCCTGGCTGCGGCCTGAGCACGCGGTGATCGTGCGCATCAACAGCCAAGACACGCCTTGGTTCGCAGACGACCTGGCCCTGGCCGGCGCGCCAGGCGTGGCCGCCGTGATGGTGCCCAAGGCCGAGCGCGCCGACACCCTGGCCACGGTGATGGCGGCCGGCGCGCGTGCGTTGATCCCGCTGGCCGAGAGCGCCGCCGGCTTGGCCGGCTTGTCGGCGTTGGCCGCTGCACCCGGTGTCGTGCGCCTGGCCTTCGGCTCGATCGACCTGCAGGTCGACCTGGGGCTGAAAGACGCCACCGAAGACGAGCTGTTGCCGTTTCGCCTGCAACTGGTGCTGGCCTCGCGCCTGGCCGGCATCGGTGCGCCGCTGGACGGCGTGAGCACCGCCATCGACGATGAAGCCCGCCTGGAGCTGGACGTGCAACGTGCCCGCCGGCTGGGCTTTGCCGGCAAGCTGTGCATCCACCCCCGGCAGGTGGCCGTGGTCAACCAGGGCCTGGCGCCCAGCGCGGCCGAGCTGGATTGGGCGCACCGCGTACTGGCGGCGGCGGGCAGCGCGGGGGGCGCCGCCGTGGCGGTGGACGGCAAGATGGTGGACAAGCCGGTGCTGCTGCGTGCCCAGGCCCTGTTGAGCGAGGCCGGAGTGGGCTGATCGTGACGCGTGGCGCCGCCTGGATCAGGCGGGCGTGCGCTGCGAATGACCAGCGGGCTTGGCGGCCGGCATGTTGCCTGCGGGCAGCGCGGGCAGGCAGATCTCGAACACCGCACCGCCTTCTGGATGGTTGTGCGCGCTGATGCGGCCGTGGTGGCCGGCCATGATCTTGCGGCAGATGGCCAGGCCCAGGCCGGTCCCACCCGAGCCGTCCTTGGTGCGGGTGGATTGCACAAAGGCTTCGAAGATGGCGTCCAGTTCACTGTCCGGGATGCCCGGGCCGTGGTCGCGTACCTGAACCCGCCACGTACCGTCCGGCTCGTATTGCCAGGCGATGTCGATGGTGCTGCCCTGCGGCGCAAACCGGATGGCATTGGCCAGCACATTGCGCAGCACTTGCTGCAGGCGCTGCCCGTCGGCAGATGCCCACATCGGCAAGGGCTGGCCGGGCACCTGAAGGCTGATCTGACGGGCCAGCGCCAGCGTTTGCAGTTCATCCACTACCGCGCGCAGGGCCGGCTCGATATCCTGGGCGCGCAGCTTGATCTCACCCACGGTGGATTCCAGCCGCGACAGATCGAGCAGGTTGTTCACCAGGCCCAGCATGCGTTGGCCGGCGCCGTGGATGGTGCCGAACATCCCTTGCAGTCGAGGCCGATCGCCGGCGCGGCTGGTGCCCAGCTCGGCAAAGCCCAGGATGGACTGCAAGGGCGTGCGCAGTTCGTGGCTGATGTTGGCCAGGAACTCGCTCTTGGCGGCATTGCTGCGTTCAGCGGCATCCTTGGCAGCCAAGGTGTGCTGGGCGGCTTCACGAAACTCGGTCACGTCCATCAGGCAGGCAATCACGCCGCCCACTGCGCCATCGGGGCCGGTGAAGGGCGTCACGCGCACCATCACATCGCGCGGCAGCCCATCCCGGTCCAGCACCTGCTCTTCGTAGCTGGTGGCCTGCCCGCTGGCGATGACCATCTGCTCCTGCACTTCATGCGGCGCCGCCAACTGCGCCGGGTAGAGCCGGCCGAGGTTGGTGCCGATGGCTTGTTCGGCGCTCAAGCCGGTGAACTCGACCCAGGATTGATTGACCCGCAGGAAGCGGCCCTGGGCGTCTTTCACCACCATCGGGATGGGGCTCACCTGAAACAGCTGGTCGGTGAAGGCATCTTGCGCCGCCAGATGGCCCTGGGCGCGCTGCAGGTCGCTGCTGACGGCCTCGTGGCCGCGCAGGCTGCGCCAGGCCATGCCGCTGAGGCCACCCAGCACCAGCAGTGCCAGGGCGGTACCGCCCGCCAAGTTGATGGCCACCGCATTGACCTCAGCCGAAACAACCGCGCGCGGCGTTTCCACGACGATGACAACGGGTTGGCGCCGCGCACTTCGGTACGCGGTAAACACCTCGTCGTCCTCCAGGCCCGGGCCGATGAGCTGGCCGTGCTCGCGGCCTGCCGGCAAGGCCTGGGCAAACAGCGGCAGGCCCTTCACCGATTCACCCACCCGGCGGCGGCTGGATTCGGCCGGCGTCAGCACCTGTGCGGCATAGGACAGCATCGACGCACGCAACGGTGTGTCGATCAACAGCAGGCTGTACTGGTTGGCAAAGTAGTCGGGGTTGAGTGTGGCCACCAGCCAGTGGCCCGCACCGTCGGCACGCATCGGGCGCACCACCGGCAACAGGTGCTGGGTGTTGCCGTCCGGTGGCTTGGGCAGGTCGTCTGCCAGGTTTGCCAGGTCGGCCAGGTCGCGGCCTGGCAGCAATGGGCCCAGGCCTGCGACAACGCCTTTGGCCAAGAGGCGGTTGCGTTGAATCCTGGTACCCAGATTGGCCTGGGATGAGCTGGCCAGCACACGCCCTTCGGCGTCTACCAGGCTGATGCTGCGCAAAAAGGGCAGCGTCTGCATCGACTGCTGAAGCAATGCCGACAGCTGGTCGAGCTGGCCGGTGGCCAATTGCACCTGGCTGGTTTCAACCGCCACGCTCAGGGCAAGGTCAACGCCATTGAAGGTGCGGTTGGCCTGATCTTCCAGCAAGCGGGAGAAGAGGGCCCCGCGGTCGATGGCCTTGCCCTCGATCTCGCGGCGTTCGTAGTCCAGAAGGGCCAGTGTGGCGGCCACCAGCACCAGTGCAAATACGGCAAATCCAGGCCAGACCCGCCGGCTGTGCAGCCAGCCTGGCAGGGAGTGCCGGGTGTCCGTGGTCATCCGTAGACGCGCGTTCGCCGGTGACAGGCGCTACTTTCGTACCACGATCTCACCCAGGCCGTGGCGCTTGGCAGCGGCCTCCAGGCGGCCATCGCGCTTGATGGCGGCCACGAATTCGTCCACCCGCTTGAGCCAGGCGTCGTCACCCGGTTTTACCGGGTAGGCATAGGGCAGGGTGTGGAAGGGCTTGGTGGGCGACACCAGGCGCGCCCAGTCGGCGTTGTCGAGCAGGCGGCGGCTGTACGGAAAATCGGTCATGAACACATCCACGCGGCCCGCTTCCAGCTCTTGCTCGCGGGTTTGCGGTGGCTTGACCACCACCAGCTTGGCCTGCTTGAGCGCGCCGGTCATCACCGGCTCCATGAACGTGCCGGCCTGCACCGCCACCTGGATGCCCGGCTTGTCGATGTCCTCGAAGGTCTTGATGCTGCGGTTGCTGCGGGTGGTGATCCCGTAGATGTCGCTCTGCAGATACGGCTGCGTGAACTTCAGCTTCTCGGCACGGGCCGGCAACACGGCCACGGCATGCATGGCGATGTCGCAGCGGTCACTGGTGACATCGTCGATCAGCTTCGGAAACGACGATTCCACGTACTCCAGCTTCACCTTCAGATCTTTGGCCAATTCGACCGACAGCTCGATGTCGATGCCGGTGAGCAGTTGGGTGCGCGGGTTGCGGAAGGTGATGCCGTAGTAGTCGGGCCAGATGCAGACCTTGAGCACGCCCTGGGCCTGGATGCGGTCCAGCACTGCGCCGGCCTGGGCCGCCCACGGCAGGCAGCAGGCGGCCAGGGCGATTGCAGCGGTCGTCAAACGAGAGGCCAGAGCAGGCATGGTGTGGGGGCGCAGGGCGTGCACCCGTTGGGCTTGATCCGGCCTTCAGTGTCGCACCGGCAGCACTGGCGCGCGCGCGGGGATGTCCATAAAGTGATAAAAACAAACGTCAAACTGGGCGGTCATTGGCGCCCATTTCCCGGTATTCACAAATTGGTGCGCAATTTCCACAATTCCGGGAACAGTTCAACATCGAGCATTCGCCGCAGGTAGCCCGCGCCGCTGGTGCCACCGGTGCCGGTCTTCAGGCCGATGATGCGGGTGACGGTGGTCAGGTGCCTGAAGCGCCACAGCCGAAAAGCGTCTTCCAGGTCGGTCAGCTCTTCGCCCAGTTGGTACAGGTCCCAGTGGGTGTCGGGCGCGCGGTAGACCACCAGCCAGGCCTGCTCGACCGCGTCGCTGGCAAGGTAGGGCCGCGTCCAGTCGCGCTGGGTGTGGCTGGCGGGCACCGCCAGGCCGCGGCGCGCCAGCAGGCGCAAGGCTTCGTCGTAGAGCGACGGGGCGCGCCAGGCGGCCTCCACCTCGGCCAGGCGGGCCGGTGCGTGCGCATGCGGCTGCAGCATGGCGGCGTTCTTGTTGCCCAGCATGAACTCGATGCAGCGGTACTGCCAGCTTTGAAAGCCCGACGATTTGGCCAGGTAGGGCCGGATGGCGCTGTACTCGGGCGGGGTCATGGTGGCCAGTACGTCCCAGGCGTGCACCAGCTGCTCCATGATGCGGCTCACCCGCGCCAGCATCTTGAAGGCCGGGCTGATGCGGTCGGCGGCCAGGGCGGCCACGGCGGCACGCAGCTCGTGCAGCATCAGCTTCATCCACAGCTCACTCGTCTGGTGCTGCACGATGAACAGCATCTCGTCGTGCGCGGGCGACAGCGGCTTCTGGGCGCCCAGCACGGCATCGAGCTGCAGGTAGTCGCCGTAGCTCATGTCGGTTGAAAAATCGAGCTGGGCGCCTTCGTGGCCTGGCGTCTTCGCATCCACCGGGGACGTTGCAGCAGGGACGTGGAAGGGGCAGCCCTCGGGCGGTGGGTCGTCGCTGTCGCCGGGGCTCATGTGACCCGTCCCCGTTGGTTGAAGCGGGCCTCTTGCCACTGGCCGCTGGCCAGCACGGCCTGCAGGTGGCCAACGGCATCCCACACGTCGGCAAAACGGGTGTAGAGCGGCGTGACGCCAAAGCGCAGGATGTCGGCGCGGCCGTCGGCGGTGGCGGCGGCCGCGTCACCGGCGCGGAAATCACCCACCACACCGCGTGCGATCAGGGCCTGCACCACCGGGTAGGCAGCGCCGGCCTGCTGCGTTGCGCTGCCGTCTTCAAAGGCCAGGCAGACCTGGCTGCCGCGCTGGCTGTCCGCATCGGGCGAGACGAAGCGCAAGCCATGGCCTGCGCAGCGCGATTGCACCTCGTCGATGAACAAACGGGTCAGCGCCAGCGATTTGCGCCGCAGTGCGGCCAAACCGCCCAGGGCTTGCGCCGCCAGCAGGGTGTCGACCCCACAGTCGAGCGCGGCCATGGCCAGCACCGGCGGCGTGCCGCACAGGTAGCGCTGTATGCCCGGCGCAGGCTGGTATCCGTGCTCGAAGGCAAATGGTGCGGCATGGCCGTGCCACCCGGCCAGCGGCTGCCAGGCGCGGCCTGCCAGGCTGTGCCGCACCCAGGCAAACGCCGGTGCGCCGGGGCCGCCGTTCAAGAATTTGTAGCCGCAACCCACGGCAAAGTCGGCGCCGTCGGCATCCAGTGCCACCGGCACGGCGCCGGCCGAATGCGCCAGGTCCCACACCGCCAGCGCGCCGGCGGCATGGGCGGCAGCGCTCAGCGCCGCCATGTCGTGCAGGCGGCCGGTGCGGTAGTTCACCTGGGTGAGCATCAGCACGGCGGTGTCGGGGCCCAGCGCGGCGGGGATGTCTTCGGGTGCGTCTACCAGGTGCAGGCGGCAGCCATGCTGGCGGCCCAGGCTTTCGGCGATGTACAGGTCGGTCGGGAAATTGCTGCGCTCGCTGACGATGACAGTGCGCTGCGGTGCATCCTGGCGCTGCAGCTCCAGCGCGGCGGCCAGCACCTTGAACAGGTTGACCGAGGTCGAATCGGCCACCACCACCTCAGCAGGGGCAGCGCCCACCAGCGGCGCGATCTTGGCGCCGATGCGCTCGGGAAGCGCCATCCAGCCGGCGCTGTTCCAGCTGCCGATCAGGCCCTGGCCCCATTCATCGGTGATCACTTGCGCCACGCGCACGGCGGTGGCGCGCGGCAGCACGCCCAGCGAGTTGCCGTCCAGGTAGATCAGCCCGTCGGGAATGTGGAACTGCTGGCGCAGCGGCGCCAGCGGGTCGGCGGCGTCCAGCGCCAGGGCTTCGTCACGGGTCATGGGGGGTCGTTTTCAGAGTTCACGCAGGATGGCGCGCACGGGCGAGGCGTCGGCTGTCATCAGCTTCAGCGGCAGGGCGATCAGTTCGTAATCGCCTTCGGGCACGTCGTCGAGCACCAGGTTCTCCAGCACACGCAG
>JANOAQ010000837.1:0-12573 GCA_031411195.1 Burkholderiaceae bacterium
CCCTGGCCCGCATCGGCCGCCTGCAGCGCGGCGAAACGCTGCTGGTGCACGGCGCCCGTGGCGGCGTGGGCTGGGCCTGCGTGCAACTGGGCCTGCACCTGGGCGCCCGCGTCATCGCCACCGCCACCCAGCCTGAGCGACTGGCCGAGCTGGCGGCGTTGGGCGTATTGGTGCTGCCGTCCACCGGTTTTCGCGCCGCAGTGCTGGAGGCGACGCAGGGCCGCGGTGCGGATGCGGTGGCCGACCCGGTGGGCGGTGATGTGTTCGATGAAAGCGGCCGCTGCACCGCTTTCGGTGGGCGTCTGCTGGTGCTGGGTTTTGCCAGCGGCCGCATCGCCACCATCGACAGCAACCGCCCGCTGATCAAGGGCTTCAGCGTGGTGGGCGTGCGCGCCGGTGAATACGGCCGGCACTTTCCGCAGCACCACCTGGAGCATCTGGCCGCCGTGAACCGCCTGGCCGAGTCGGGCGTGCTGCGGCCCCACATTGGGGCGCGCTTTGCTCTGGACGATGCCAAGGCGGCGCTGGAGGCCATGGCCTCGCGCAGCGTCACGGGGAAGATCGTGGTGACGATGCCGGCGTTCGGTGGGGCTCAATCCAAGCTGCAAGGCCAAACCCTGTCGGCACCTGGGTGAGGCCCGAGGCCACCGGGTGACCGGCTGACTCCATGTCCCCCGCCGGCTTCGCCGGCTCCTCCTCTACTTACGTCATCCGGTCACCCGGCGCCCTCGGTCCGGGCACTGCCGTGGTGATCGGGGCTTTGAAAACCGGGCGCAGCGGTGGTGGTGGAGCGCCGGGGTGGTCTGCCCTGCTTTGCGCAGGTAAAGGAGGAGGGCCGAAGGCCCGGGGGACACGGAGCAAAGCAGGGCAGGCCGGCCCGGCGCGATCGCGCAGCAGGCCAAAGTAAGAATTGACGTCAGCGAATCAATTCAACCCGCATTGCATCAATCACCGCCTTGTAGTCCTTCTGGCCAAAGATGGCGCTGCCGGCCACGAAGGTGTCGGCACCCGCATCGGCCACGGAACGAATGTTGTCGGTCTTGATGCCGCCGTCCACTTCGAGACGGATGTCGCGGCCCGAAGCTTCGATCAAGCGGCGCAGCTTCTCCACCTTGCGCAAGGCGCTGGGGATGAAGCTCTGGCCGCCAAAGCCGGGGTTGACGCTCATCACCAGGATCAGGTCGACCTTGTCCATCACCCACTCCAGCACGTCGATGGGCTGGGCTGGGTTGAACACCAGGCCGGCCTGGCAACCGGCGGCCTTGATCAGCTGCAGCGTGCGGTCGACATGGCCGCTGGCGTCGGGGTGAAAGCTGATCAGGTCGGCGCCCGCCTGGGCAAAAGCCTGGGCCAGGGCGTCGACCGGCTGCACCATCAGGTGCACGTCGATGGGCACCGGCGTGCCGTCGGGCTTCACCGCGTGCTTCTTCAGCGCCTGGCACACCATGGGCCCGAAGGTGAGGTTGGGTACGTAATGGTTGTCCATCACGTCGAAGTGGATCCAGTCGGCACCGGCGGCGATGACGTTCTTCACCTCGGCGCCAAGATTGGCAAAGTCGGCCGACAGGATGCTGGGGGCGATGCGAAAGGTGCGGCGGCTCATCGGGCTGTGGGGCTGTAAGTGCGTAAAAGGATGCAATTGTCCCAGGCTTCCTAGAATGCGCGGCATGCCCCATCCCCGTTTCACCGCCAGCGTCACCGTGCGCCCGATGCCCGAGCAGACCGACCCGGCCCAGCAGTTGTACGGCTTTGCCTACACCATCACCATCCGCAACAGCGGTGACGTGGCGGCCCAGGTGATCGGCCGGCACTGGCTGATCCATGACCACCGCGGCGGCGTGCAAGAGGTGCGCGGCCTGGGTGTGGTGGGGCACCAGCCCCTGCTCAAGCCCGGCGAGCAGTTCGAATACACCAGCTGGGCCCAGATCGCCACGGCGCAGGGCTCGATGCAGGGCACGCTGTTTGGCGTGACCGAAACCGCCCACTGGTTCGAATCTCCGGTGGCCGAGTTCGCCCTGGCCGACACGGCCGCGCTGCACTGATGACCGCTGCCGCGCCCGGCCGCACCCCCACGGCGGCCTGGGACCTGACGGCACTGCTCAACGCGGCCGATCCCAAGGCCACACGGCCCGATCGCAATACCTGGCTGGTGCGCCTGATCGAGTGGTTGCGCCATGGCCCGTTGGAAGGCCCCGGCGGCGATACCCCGCGCCCGGTGCTGCGGCTCAGGCACCTGCTCAACGTGCTCGAGCGCCATCCGGAGCCACGCGAGCGGGTGGTGGCCCTGCTGGGATGTTTCTGGCGCGAGACCGACCTGGCCGCCCTGCTGGCCGATTTCGGCTTCACTGCCCGGCGCGATCTGTGGGGCGAGGTGGGCGACCGCCTGGCCCTGCGCCTGTTGCCCGGCACGCCGGACACCGACGACGGCGCCGCGCTGTTCCACCTGTTCTTTACCCGCGACGACGATGCCGAATGGCTGGGCGCCATCGACCCCGCCACGCTGGCACGGCTGGCCTCCCTGCTGTCGGCCGCCCGAGGCCAGGCCTGCGCCGACGACGACTGGCGCGCGCCCTTGCTGCAGGCCATCACCTGGCTGGTCAGCGCCATCCGCGCTGGCGCCTTTGCGCCCGCCCTGCGCCAGCGCATGACACCGGCGCTGCTGGCCGACAAGCCGTTCGAGCAGCTGGTGCGGGCCAGCGAAGCCCTGGCCGACGCGCTGCGCAGTGGTGATGACACCGCCACCGGCCAGCACGCCACCTACCTGCGCGCCCTGCTGCAATTCTGCCGGGCGGCAGCCGACAGCGTGCATGAGCACCTCGAGGCGCACGGCGTGTCCGTCGACATCGTGTTCGAAGTGGCGCAGCTGCAAGCCCGTGTGCAACGGCTCGAATGGCTGATCGACCTGGCCTTGTCTGACGCGCCCCAGCGTGAGCTGCAGCAACTGCTGGTGGCGCTGGTGGGCCTGTCGCGCCGCCGCCAAAGCCTGAGCGCCCTGCTGGGCGAGCAGTATTCGCTGATGGCGCGCAAGGTCGCCGAGCGCCATGCCGAGACGGGCCAGCACTACATCACCCGCAACCGCAGCGAATACCGCGCCATGCTGCGCGCCGCAGCCGGGGGCGGCGCCATCATCGGCGGCACCACCTTCGCCAAGTTCGGCATCCTGGCGCTGGGGCTGGCGCCCTTCTGGGCGGGGTTCGGCGCTGGCCTGAACTACGCCATCAGCTTCCTCATCGTGCATTTGCTGCACTGGACGGTGGCCACCAAGCAACCGGCCATGACGGCGCCAGCCATGGCCGAGAAGCTGGGCGCCTTGCACGTCGGGGCGCCGGGTGACGCGGCCTCGGGCGAACGCGACGAAGCGGCGGTGGCCGGCTTCGTGGATGAGGTCACCCATCTGGTGCGCTCGCAGATTGCCGGCATCGTGGGCAACCTGGCCTTGGTGATCCCGGTGGTGCTGGCGGTGCAGTGGGCCGCCTGGTGGCTGGCCGGCGCGCCGCTGGTCAGCGAAAAGGACGCGCACTACGTGCTGTACTCGCTCACCCTGCTGGGGCCCACCGCCCTGTACGCGGCCTTCACCGGCGTGCTGCTGTTTGCCAGCAGCCTGGTGGCAGGCTGGGCCGAAAACTGGTTCGTCTACCACCGGCTGGGCAGTGCCCTGGCCCACCACCCCGGCATCGTGGCGCGGCTGGGTGCCTCGCGCGCAGTCCACTGGTCGCGCTGGTGGCGGGCCAACATCTCGGGCGTTGCGGCCAATGTGTCGCTGGGCCTGCTGCTGGGCCTGGTGCCGGCGGTGCTGCAATTTTTCGCGGTACCTCTGGACGTGCGCCACATCACCCTGGGCACCGGCCAATTGGCAGCGGCCGCCAGCACCCTGGGCTGGGCCACGCTGCAACTGCCTGATTTCTGGTGGTGCGTGGCCGGGCTGGTGGCCACCGGCCTGCTCAACCTGGGCATCAGCTTCTGGCTGGCACTGAAAGTGGCGCTTCGCGCGCGCCACGTCACGCTGAGCAACCGGCGCCGGCTGTACGCAGCGGTGGGCCGGCGCATGCGCCAGGCACCGATGAGCTTCTTGTTGCCCGCGCGGACCTGGCCGGCATGAGCACGCCGCCCGCCCTGCATCCCGCGCCTGAACTGGTGCGCCTGGCCAATGGCGTGCAGGTGCTCACCCTGGCCCTGCCGCACCTGCAGACCGCCAGCGTTAGCGTCTTCGTGCGCTGCGGCAGCGCGCATGAGCGGCCGCGGCTCAACGGCATTGGCCACGTCATCGAGCACATGGCCTTCAAGGGCACGGCCAGCCGCGATGCGCGGCAGATCAACCTGGACGCCGAACGCCTGGGCGCCGAGGTCAACGCCCACACCGACAAGGACCACACCGCCTTCCACATGCGCGGTCTGGGTGAGCATGCGCCGCGCCTGGTGCGCATGCTGGGCGACATCGTGCGCCACGCCACCTACCCCGAGGCCGAGTTCGTGCACGAGCGCGGTGTGCTGCTGCACGAGTTCACCGAAGACGAGGACGACCCCATGTCCACCGCCTTCAAGCTGTTCGACCGCGCGGCCTGGGGCCAGCACCCGTCGGCCCAGCCGGTGATCGGCACGCGGGCCAATATCGAACGCTTCAGCCGCGACGACCTGGTCGCCCAGGTGGCGCGCCACTACACCGGCGCCAATGTGGTGGTGGCCGCCGCCGGCGCCATCGATGCCGACGCGGTGCGGCGCGAGGCTGAAGCGGCCTTCGGCGGCATGCCCGCCGGCATGCCCAATACCCTGGCCGCGCCGGCGTGGCTGGGCGGCCTGCGCCACCGCGCCATGGCCGGCAGCAGCCAGACCCACGTGGTGATGGGCTTCGGCATCCCCGCCATGCAGGCCGACGACCCCACCGCCGCCGTGGCCGCCGCCCTGCTCGGCGAGGGCATGAGCTCACCTTTGATGGACCAATTGCGTGAACAGCACGGCCTGGTGTACTACGCCGCCTGCTCGGCCGACGTGATCGACAGCGGCGGCCAGTTCGTCATCGAGGCCAGCACCTCGCCCCAGCAACTGGACGATTGCCTGGCCGCCCTGGCCCGGCTGATCGTGGCCCAGGCCGAGGCCATCGCCCCGATCGACCTGCAGCGCGCCCGCAACCAAATGCGTGTGCGCCGCCTGCGCGGCCTCGAAAAAACCGGCCGCCGGCTCGAAGCCCTGGCGCTGGACGCGCTGGTGCTGGGCCGCTTGCGATCCCACGAAGACACGCTGACCCGCATCGAAGGTGTGACTGCGGCGCAACTGCGCAAGGCCTTCGCCCGCATGCTGGCCGGCGGCACGGCCCTGGCCATCACCGGCCGGGTGCCCCGGGGCGCAGCCGACCGGGCGCGGGCGCTGCTTGCGCAGCATGGGCTGGTGTGCGGCACGGTCTAGGCCGGCCGCTGCAGCCGGGCGCAGCTCAGGGCGCCGGCGGCTCGTCGTCGGTGGGCCGTTCGCCGCCGCGGCGGCCCGAAAACATCGTCCACCAGACGATGAGCACCAGCACCAACCCGGCCCCGAGGGCCTCCAGCAAGATCAACCACATCGGCAGATTATCCCGGCGCCCACGGCACGGGGAGCCGCACGCTGCGGGGGCGCGGTTGGGCGCGCTGCGCCCAGGCCCGCTGATCGTGCTGCTGGCGGCCTTGCTGGCAGCCTGCGCCGTGCCGCCCCCGGTGCCCGGCTCGGGGGAGCCTGGGGCGCCACCAGGTGCAGCGCCGGGTGCGGCGCCAGGCATGCCACCCGTGGCCGTACCGCCGCCGGCGTTGCCCGCGCAACCCTCACCCGCCGCCGCAGCCGACGGCCCGCCGCTGCTGCGCCCCCGCGCACGCTGGGTGCCGGTGGACTGGCCCGCCCTGCCCGGCTGGGCCGATGACCGCACCAGCGCGGTGTGGCCTGCGCTGCGCGCTGGCTGTGCGCGTCCGGCCCCTGGCTGGGCCGCGGTGTGCGCCCGCGCCGCCGCCTTCAACCCCACTGACGATGGCGCCGTGCGTGCCTTCCTGCAGCGTGAACTGCAGCCCTACCGGGTCGAATCAACCGACGGTGACGCCCAGGGCCTGGCCACCGGCTACTTCGAGCCCCTGGTGGCGGCCAGCCGGCGCCCGCGTCCGGGCTTCACGGTGCCCGTGCACCGCCCGCCGGCCGATCTGGCCCAGCGCCGGCCCTGGTACTCCCGCCAGCAGATCGACACGGTGCCCACTGCCGCCGCCGCGCTGCGCGGGCTGGAGATCGCCTGGGTGCCCAGCCCGCTGGACGTGCTGATCCTGCAGATCCAGGGCTCGGGCCGGCTGCAGTTCACGCAAGCCGATGGCAGCCACCGCACGGTGCGCCTGGCCTTTGCCGGCCACAACGACCAACCGTACAAATCGGTGGGCCGCTGGTTGATCGACCAGGGCGAGTTGCGACCCGATGGCGCCAACTGGCCCGCCATCCGCGCCTGGGGCGAGCGCGCCGGCCCGACACGGCTGCAACAGATGCTATGGGCCAACCCACGCGTGGTGTTCTTCCGCGACGAGCCGATGCTGGACGACAGCGAAGGCCCGCGCGGCGCCCAGGGCGTGCCGTTGACGGCCGGCCGCTCGGTGGCGGTCGACCCGCAGGCCGTGCCCTACGGCACCCCGCTGTGGATCGACACCACCGAGCCGCTGTCGGCCACGCCGCTGCGCCGCCTGGTGATGGCGCAAGACACCGGCAGCGCCATCACCGGTGCGGTGCGCATCGATTACTTCTGGGGCCCTGGCGACATGGCGGAGCAGCAGGCCGGCCGCATGAAGCAGCCCTTGCGTGTGTGGGCGTTCTGGCCGCGTTGACCGGGCCGCGCCGAGAATGCAGCCCTGCAGCGGCCACATCGGCCACCCCGGCCAGGAGCCTCTTCGATGAAAACCGGCGTCTTCAACTACCTCGAACTCGACCGCGTGCACTTCGGCACCCCAGCGGCCGAGGCTTTGCAGACCGAAGCCGCCACGCGCGCTGCGCAGCGCATCGTGGTGGTCACCAGCAAGTCGCTCAACCGCAAGACTGATGCGGTGACCGCCGCGCTGTCGCGCATCCAGCCCCAGGTGGTGGGCCTGTTCGACGAATGCGTGGAGCACACCCCGCGTGAATCGGTGCTGGCCGTGGCCCAACTGCTGCGCGATACCCAGGCCGACCTGGTGGTCAGCATCGGCGGCGGCACGGTGATCGACACGGTCAAGGTGGCCCTGGTGGCGCTGGCCGAGGGCGTGACCACCATCGAGGGCCTGGACGCCTGGCACATGCGGGTGGCGCCCGATGGCAGCCGCGTCACGCCCCAACCACGCCCCGCGCCGTGCCGGCAGATCGCTGTGCCCACCACGCTGTCGGGCGCCGAGTTCAGCGACCTGGGTGGTTGCACCGACACCCGCTTCGGCACCAAGCAGGGCTATACCGGCGCCTTCATCGGCGCGGCGGCCGTCATCCTGGATCCGCGCATCACCGTGCACACGCCCGAGCGGCTGTGGCTGTCCACCGGCGTGCGCGCGCTCGACCATGCGGTCGAGGCGCTGTGCTCGGTCAACGCCCAGCCGCTGATCGACGCCACCAGCGTGCGTGCGCTGGCCCTGCTGGGCCGCTCGCTCAAGCGCTATGCGACCGCGCCCAACGACCTGGACGCCCGGCTCGACGGCCAGATGGGCGCCTGGCTGGCCGCCACCAGCATCCGCCGCACCGAGTACGGCGCCAGCCACGGCCTGGGCCATGCGCTGGGCGCCGATGCCGGCGTGCCGCACGGCATCACCAGTTGCGTACTGCTGCCCACGGTGATGCGCTACAACGCCCAGGTGTGCGCGCCGCAGATGGCCGAGATCGCCGCCGCGCTGGGCGACGCCAACCGGCCCGCCGCCGACCAAATTGAAGCCTTGATCGCCGACCTGGGCCTGCCAACCCGCCTGTCGCAGCTGGGCATCGGCCATGACCGGCTGGCCGTCATCGCCCAGAAGGGCATGGCCAACCCCTGGGTGCACACCAATCCGCGCAAGATCGCCGACGCCACCCAGTTGGAGGCGCTGCTGCAGCAGGCCTGGGTTTGAGGGTGGGGCCCGCCTCCTAAATCGACGCGTGGATCGACCCGTGGACCGCCCCGAGGGTTGGCCCGCCATCGAGGCTGCACTGGCCGGCGATGGCGGCACGCGCTTGCCTTTTTTCGTGCAGGACGGCGCGGCGGCCGTGCACGCCGGCTCGGTGGCCCGCCAGCACCTGGGCGCGCTGGCGCGCTGGCCCGAAGCGCTGCGCGTGCACGATGCCGCCGTCACCCTCACCGTGGCGCCGGCCGAGCGCACGCCGTTTTTCGACCAGGCCAATGCCCACTTGCGTGCCACCGGGCTCATCACCGCCTGGCGCGATGAAACCTACCCGCTGCCTGCGTTGGACGACGGCCGCCTGCTGGCCACGCTGGAGCGCGCGGCCTCGCGCTTCTGGGGCACGCTCACGCGGGGCGCCCACTGCAACGGTTATGTGGCCGATGCCCAGGGCCGGCCCAGCCACCTGTGGATCGCGCGCCGCTCGTACGACAAACCGACCGACCCTGGCCTGCTCGACAACCTGGTTGGCGGGGGCGTGCCGCACGGCCAGAGCCCGGTCGAATGCGTGGTGCGCGAAGGCTGGGAGGAAGCGGGCCTGGCCCCGGCCCAGATGACCGGCCTGCAAGCTGGGCGCCGCCTGCGCCTGGCCCGGCCCATCGCCGAGGGCTTTCAGCTCGAAGCGCTCAGCGTCTTCGACCTGGCCTTGCCGCCCGGCCTGGTACCGGCCAACCAGGACGGCGAGGTCCACAGCATCACGCGGATGCCGGTCCCTGCGGCCTTGGCCCGTGCCGCCGCCGGCGACATGACGGTGGACGCCGCCCTGGTGACGCTCGACTTTGCGCTGCGCCACCAGTTGTTGGCAGCCGGCGACCTGGCCACGCTGACGGCCCGCAGCCAGGCGCTGTGGCTGGGGCCGTCGAAGCTGCACCCGCACCCGTGACATCGGGCGAACCGGCGGCGATACAGCGTTCAATCAAACTGAAATGCCGGGTCAAGGGGTCTGAACGGCGGTCCGGGCCCAAGGTAGGCACACTATGCCCATGTCGACACCCCCCGGCCTGCCCACAGCGCGTTACACCTCACCGGCCATCGGCCTGCACTGGCTGCTGGCGCTGTTGATCGTGGGCACCTTCAGCATGGGCCTGTACATGCAGGACCTGCCCATCTCGCCCAGCCGCCTCAAGCTCTACAGCTGGCACAAGTGGGCCGGCGTCACCATCTTGCTGCTGTCGGCCGTGCGGCTGGCCTGGCGCCTGAGCCACCGGCCACCGGCCGATGTGGCCATGCCGGCATGGCAGGCCCGCCTGGCCCACGGTGTGCACCTCACCTTGTACGCCCTGTTCTTCATCGTGCCCCTGGTGGGCTGGGCCTACAGCTCGGCGGCAGGTTTCCCGGTCGTGTGGTTCGGCGTTTTGCCCCGGCCCGACTTCGTGCCGGTCGACCAGGCGCTGGCCGAGGCCATCAAGCCCTGGCATGGGCGCGCGGCCATGTTGATGGCGGCCATCGTGCTGTTGCATGTGGCCGGTGCGGTCAAGCACCACTTCATCGACCGCGACGGCCTGATCGACCGCATGCGCCTGGGCCGCAAATGACCGCTCTTGTCAAACCGACCACCCTTTCCAATCTGATCGCTCCCCGATGAAACACACAGTCCTGGCCTTGGCCACCGCCCTGCTGGTCGCCCCCGCAATCTCCCCGGCATTCGCCCAGCAGGTGGTGCAGGCCCAAAGCGAAATCAGCTTTGTCAGCAAGCAGATGGGCGTGCCCGTCGAAGGCAGGTTCAAACAGTGGACAGCGCAGATCGCGTTCGACCCCAAGAAGGCCGAAGCCGGCACGGTAGGCTTCACCATCCAGACCGGCAGTGCCAGTTTCGGCGCCGCCGAAACCGACGCCGAGGTGCCCAAGGCTGCCTGGTTCAACGTGCCCAAGTTTCCCCAGGCCAGCTTTGCCAGCAGTGCCATCAAGGCCCTGGGCGGTGGCAAGTTCGAGGTGCGCGGCAAGCTCGCCATCAAGGGCGCCACGCAGGACGTGGTGGTGCCGGTCACCGTCACCCAGGCGGGTGCGGCCAGCACCGCCACCGGCAGCTTCGTCATCAAGCGCCTCGATTTCAAGATCGGTGAAGGCGAATGGTCCGACACCTCGATGGTGGCCAACGACGTCACCGTGAAATTCAAGCTCGCGCTCACCGGCATGGCGCCGTTGTGAGCCTGGGCGTTTCGTTTTCAACCCCACCCGAAAGCAGCACACCATGATCCGCACCACCCTGTTGGCCACCGCCCTGGCCGCCGCCGCCCTGGGCGCCCAGGCCCAGAGCACCACCTACCTGCTCGACCCGACGCACACCTTCGTCACCTTCGAGATCAGCCACTTCGGCGCAAGCACCAACCGTGGCCGCTTCGACAAGAAGGCCGGCACCGTGCAGCTGGACAAGGCCGCCAAGACCGGCAAGGTCGACCTGACCATCGAGACTGGCTCGATCAACAGCGGCACCGCCGCCTTCGACAAGCACCTGACGAGCAAGGACTTCTTCAACTCGGCTGAATTTCCCACCGCCAGGTTCGTGGCCGACAAGTTCAGCTTCAACGGCGACAAGGTCAGCGAAGTCTCGGGCAGCCTCACCCTGATGGGCAAGACCAACCCGGTCACCTTGAAGGCCAGCAACTTCGCCTGCTACATGAGCCCGATGCTGAAGGTGGAAGTGTGCGGTGGCGACTTCGAAACCTCCGTGGTGCGCAGCCAGTTCGGCATCACCTACGGCCTGAATTTCGGCTTTTCCGACAGCGTGAAGTTGGTGATCCAGGTCGAAGGCGTCAAGCAGTAAGCGGCTGTCCGGTGAACTGCCCGGTGAGCTGCGCGGCGCTGGCCTGAGATGCCCGCCCCCACGTCGCTACGCTCCTGCCCCCCGAGGGGGCGCTCAGCCGCCTTGGGGCGGCCCGGCGCCGCCGGCCTGCTGGGTGCTTTGCTGGCCGCCGCGCTGGCTGGCACCGGCGGCGGCGTCGCGGCGCAGCCGGTGGCCTAGGCGCCGGACCCGCCGCACAGCTTCGTGCATTTCGAAGTACTGCACTTCGACACGGCATGCTGGATGCGACGGGCCATCCTCAGGCCCTTTTTGTGGCCGAGGGGTTTGAGTTCACCCTGCGCGGCCAGAGCCAGACACTGCGCCTGACGGCCCGGCGCTCGCGCTGCCATACCAACCCGCCGCTGCAGCGCGAAGTCTGCGGCGGCGACTTTGAAGGCGCGCTGTTGTGCGGCACCTTCGGCTTGCCCCACTGCCTGCCTTTCGTGAACGACAGGGTTCGCCTGCAGGTGCAGGTGGAGGCCGTGCGCCAGACGCCCTGGGAACCGCACCGAAGGTCGCAGCCGGTCGGCCCGGGCTGCACCCTGTCACCGACTTCGCTGGCCGTGTCGGATGGCCGCAACACCGACCAGGCCGCCTGCGTACAGTGCCCCATCCCCGCCACGTGCGCCACATGCCATGACCCCCCACACCACCACTTCGCTCTGGGCCCAACGCTGGCAGCGCTTTTCGGCCGCCAGCGTGCGGGGCTTCCACGCCTACGCCAACTGGCTGGTGGGCATCTCGTGGCGGCGCTTCGTGGTGTTGTCGGTGCTGCTGCTGATCGTCTCGGGGCTGCTGCAGAACATCCCGCCCTTCAGCTGGAGCTTTACCCGCACCGTCAGCTCAGGCGGCTGGGAGGCCCCTGAACCGCCCGAGCCACCGGCCGCATCCAGGGCGCCTGCCGCCAAACCAGCGGTACGCATCGATCGTGCAGGGCCGAACGGCAATGTCGAGATCGTCATCGACGAGAAGGGTGTGCGCATCACGCCGCGCAAGTCGGTGCCGGGCGCCGACGCTGGCAAGGGCGGTGCGCCGGCGGCATCGGGCGCGTCGGCACCGGCCGATTCGGCGGGTGCGGCCAGTGCAACCGACAGCGACGGGCCGGCCGTCAACATCCGCCTGCCGCCCGGCGTCACCAGCGAGGCGATCCGCGAGGCGGTGGAAGAGGCCCGCCGCTCGATCGAGGAGGCCGTGCACGAGGCCCGCACCGAGGGCGAGCAGGCCGTCCAGGAGGCCCGCCGGGCCGTGCGCGACGCAGAGCGCGAGGTCCGCCAGTCGCGCCGCCGCCAACTGGTGGAAGAGCACATCAGCCTGGGCGAGTTTCTGCCCAGCCTGGCCATGCTGTGGATCGTGGCCTCGCTGATCGTCAAGATCACCTACAAGCGCCAGATCCAGGCCGAGGCTCAGGCCGCCCAGGCGGTTGAAACGGCCGAAAGCGAATCGCTCAAGCGCCAGGTGGTCGAAGCCCGGATGGCCGCCATGCAGGCCCAGGTGGAGCCGCACTTCCTGTTCAACACCCTGGCCAGCATCGACCACCTGATCGAGGTGGATCCCAAGCGCGCCAGCCAGATGCAGAAGAACCTGATCGCGCTGCTGCGCGCCAGCATGCCCACCATGCGCGAAGCCAACGGCGGCAACGGCAGCCAGGCCCGCGACCTGGGGCGTGAGCTGGCGGTGATCCGACCCTATCTG
>JANOAQ010000838.1:0-12939 GCA_031411195.1 Burkholderiaceae bacterium
TTCCAGGCCCGGCGCATGCAGGCCCGCTACCGCCGCGCAGACGGCAAGACCGAATGGGTGCACACCCTGAACGGCTCGGGCCTGGCGGTCGGCCGCACGCTGGTGGCGCTGCTGGAGAACCATCAGCGCGCCGACGGCAGCATCGGCATCCCGCCACTGCTGCGCCCCTACCTCGGCGGCCTCGAAGTGCTGGCGCCGTGATGCGGTAGACTCGCGGGCTCGATCCAGCCAGACCACGGCTGCACGTACACCAGGAGAGGTGGCAGAGTGGTCGAATGTACCTGACTCGAAATCAGGCGAACCGCAAGGTTCCGAGGGTTCGAATCCCTCTCTCTCCTCCATTCAAGACGCCCGACATCCCTGCGATGCCGGGCGTTTTTGCTTGGGTCGCGCGCTTGCCTTGAACACTCCCCCCTCGGTTGCAGGGTGGGCCTGCATTCGCCAACGCCTGCACCGCACGGTTGGCTGCTTGCGCCTGCAGGCACAATCGTCTTCCATGACTGCACGCCCTGCCGAGGACCGCGCATCCCGATGCCCTGCTGCCACGCTTTTGCTGGCCGCAGCGCTGGCATTGGCCAGCGGCTGTGCAACGCGTTCAGGCGATGTGAGGGCCAAGGCCGCCGATCCGTCCACCTATGCAGCCTGGGGCTGCGAGCGGTTGTTTGAAGAAAGTGACGCGGTACAGCAGCGCGCGGCCGATGTGGCCTACGCGGTGGATTCGCGCGCCGGCAACAACATGATCGCGTTGGGTCTGGGCGTCACGGTGTTCTGGCCCGCCTTGCTGGCCATGCGGCCCGACGGCCTGGAGGCGGAGCAACTGGCCGAGTTGAAGGGTCGCTTCGAGGCCATGCAGGTGGCCGCCAGGCTTCAGCAGTGCGGCCCTGTCCCCGAAGGCATGGCGCCCAAGCGCCAGGCCGCCCTGCCGGTGGCGGTGGGTGACCGCTTGGTCTACGAAGAGCGCACTGGCACCAGCCAGATCTTGCATGCCTTGGTGATGCAGGTGGCGGTTTTGCGGCGCGATCAGATCGAGTTCCAGATCCAATTGGACGGCCAGTTGCAAGGCACGCCCTGGCGGCAAGATCTGGTGGGCAATCCCGTTACTGCCCAGCGAGGCCCGCTGTTGGGCTGGCGTCGCCTGCTCAAGGCCGACCTGGTCCTGGGGCAGGTGCTCGAAGGCGATCTCATCGCCGCAGGTGAAACCCATTCCAATGCGCGCGTTCGGGGCCAGGTGGTGGCCACCGGGCCTCAAACGGTCGCAGGCCGCAGCTTCGACGTGGCGGTGATCGAGCTTTTCGGCGATGTGCCGCAGGCACGAACCGCCGCCGGCGACATTGCGCACGGCAGCACGCGCCTGGATGGCGTGATGGCGGTCGATCGCCACAGCGGCGTGCTCCTGCGCCTGGAACTGCGGTCGGCCAATGGTGACTTTGTCGTGCGTCGGCGCCTGCAGCGGGTGGAAGTAGCGTCCCGCTGAGCGCGCTGTGCTGGCCGGGTTTACCGATCTTTACGGTGCGAACAAGGCGGCGACAAGACTGCGGCGCACACTTCATTTCATCAACAACCCATGAGGTAAACGATGAACCGCTTGTACAAATCCCTTGCCCAGCCGCTGATGGCGGCGACCCTGCTGTTTGCGTTGGTGGGCGCTACCTCATCGGTGGCCCAGGCCCAGCCAGCGCCCGGCGCCGCTGCGGCCGGCGACCACGGCCCGCGCCACGCAGGCATGCACCGCATGGCCCCCGGCGGCATGATGGGCCCGATGCTGCCCGAGCGCATGCTCGATGAAATCGGCGCCAGCATGGACCAAAAGGCCAAGGTACGCGACATCTTCAAGGCCGCCCAGGCCGACATGGCCAAGCAACGCGACGCAGGCCAGGAACTGCGTCGCCAGATGATGCAGGCCATGGCATCGCCGCAAATTGACAACGCTGCCATCGAGGCACTTCGCCAAAAGCAGCTGGTCCAGCACGATGTCGCCAGCAAGCGCATGGTGGGTGCCATGCTGGAAGCCGGCGCCGTGCTCACGCCTGAGCAACGCCAGAAGCTGGCCCAGCGCATGAAGACACGCCAGGACATGATGGAGCGCCATCACCGCGAGCGCCAATCGATCGACGCGCCACGCGGCTGAGCGCGCTGCTGGTCTTGTTTTTTCTTCCGTTCCAGGACTTCGCTCCGGCGCCATTCGGCCCCGGGGCGTTTTTTCATTGCTAGGGCCAAGGCCATGAACGGCAAGTTGCTGCTGATCGACGATGACGCCCGCCTCACCACCATGGTGGGCGAGTACCTGCGCGCCAATGGTTATGAGGTGGAGACCGCAGCCTCGTTGGCGGCTGGCCGTGACAAGCTGCGCAGCGGGCCTTACGACGCCTTGGTACTCGACCTGATGCTGCCCGATGGCGACGGGCTCGACCTCACCCGCGAGCTTCGTGCGGATCAACGCCTCAAGCGCCTGCCGCTGCTGATGTTGACGGCCCGCGGCGAGCCGCTGGATCGGGTGATCGGGCTTGAGTTGGGCGCGGACGATTATCTGGCCAAGCCCTTCGAGCCGAGGGAGTTGCTGGCCCGGGTAAAGGCGCTTCTGCGCCGTGCCAGCCCAGGCCTGTCGTCCGACGAACTGATGCGCTTCGGGCGCCTCGAGATCGATCTGGGTGCTCGCCAGGCGCGCATCGACAGCAAGGGCTGCGACCTCACGGGCCACCAGTTCGACCTGCTGGTGGTGCTGGCCCAGAGCGCGGGCAGGGTGCTCAGCCGCGACCAGATCATGGATTCACTCAAGGGCCATCCGATGGAAGCCTTCGACCGCAGCATCGACGTGCATGTCTCGCGCATCCGCGCCTGCATTGAAGACGATCCCAAGGCCCCCAAGCGGGTGCTCACCGTGCGGGGTTCGGGCTATGTCTTTGCGCGCAAGCAGGACGCCGAGGATTGAAGCCATCACGCCCCTACGCTCGCGGCTTGCTGCCCCCCCCGAGGGGGCGCCTCAGTTCCTTCTGGCGGCCGAGCGGGCCTGAACTGACCTGCCGATGAAGTCGCTCTACCTGCGCATCTGGCTGACCGTGGTGGCCGCGCTGGCGCTGTTTGCGCTGGTCTCGGCCTGGATGTGGCAGCGCCACCTCGATCAAGAGCGGGTGCGTTTCGAGGTGGCCGCCGGTGAGCGCGTGGCCGCCTGGGCCGAGTTGGTGCAGCGCGCCCTGCCCGGTGCCTTTGCGCCGCAGGGCGAACAGGCCGAAGCCCTGCGCGAGTGGTCTGCGCGGCTGCGGGTGCCCCTGGCGCTGGACGACCGGCGTGGCGAGCGCATTGCGGCCTCCGAAAGTTACCTTCGACGCGAAATGGACGGCGCGCCACCCGGCACCGCGGTGCAACTGGACGATGGCCGCACCTTGTGGCTGGCCCGCCGGGCCATGCGCCGGCCACCACCCGACGGCGCAGCGCCCGCAGAGCAGGCCTGGTCCTTGGGGCCGGGCGCCGGTGCCGCGATCATGATGCGCCAGCGCGGCCCTCAACTCGGTGATCGCCCACCCGGGCCGACCCTGGGCGAGCGGCCTGGGGCCATGGCGCCCTTGCCGCCCTTGCCCTTCGGCTTGCCGCAAGCGGTGGGGCCGCTGGTGTTGGTTGCGGTGCTCTTCATCGCCGTGGCGGCAGGGGCCTATCCGGTGGTTCGCAGGCTCACCCGCCGGCTCGAAGCGCTGAAGCAGGGCGTACAAGCCTTTGGCGCCGGTGATCTGGCGCAGCGCGTGGACGATTCAGGCCGGGACGAAGTGGCCGCCGTGGCCGCCACCTTCAACCAGGCGGCGGGCCGCATCGAGGCCTTGGTGCGCAGCCACCAAACCTTGCTGGCCAATGCCAGCCATGAGTTGCGGTCGCCGCTGGCCCGCCTGAAGATGGCTGTGGCCATGTACGGCGAACTGCCCGAAGCCCAGCGTGCCCGACTCAAGCGCGAGATCGACACCAATGTGGCCGAACTGGACGCCTTGGTGGAAGAGGTGCTGTTGGCCAGTCGGCTGGGTGCCGGGGCCAGCCTCGACCGCAGCGACCCGGTTGACCTGCTCGGCCTGGCCGCTGAAGAGGCGGCCCGCCTGGGTGCCGAAGTGCAAGCCCAGGGCGATGCCCGCCATTGGGTGCGTCCCGGCAATGAGCGCTTGTTGCGCCGGGCCTTGCGCAACCTGCTGGAAAACGCCCGCCGCTACGGCGGTGACCAGATCAGCGCCTGCGTACAGGCCAGTGCCGACGGTGCAGTGCATCTGAAGGTGTGCGACCGAGGCCCGGGCGTGCCGGCCAGCCTGCGCGAGCGCATCTTCGAGCCTTATTTTCGCCTGCCGGGCCATGCCGAGCGCGAAGGCGGTGTCGGCCTGGGCTTGAGCCTGGTGCGCCAGATCGCCGCGGCCCATGGCGGCAGTGTGCGCTGCGATGCGCGTGAAGGTGGCGGCAGTTGCTTTGTGATCGACCTGCCACCGCTCCAGCCCAGCCCAGGTGGGCCAGCAACGGCGGCTTGAGGCATCAGGCCGCTGTTGACGGCGAGTTGCCCTGCAACGACGACTTCGCCTTCTGCTCGGCCAGCACCACAGCCAGCAGGCCGGCCAGCGCCAGCGCCGCCAGCGTGAGCCCGGCGGTGGATGCCACCCAGAAGCCCCGCGCGCCTTGCCAGGCCAGCGGCACGTTGTCGCTCAGGCCAAACGCCAGGCCATAGCCGCCGCCCAGCCCCACACCCCACAACGCCAGCACGTAGATCACCGTGGGCAGCGTGGCGATCCGCCAGGCCCGAAGCACAAAGGCGGCGGCCGTCTGTACCGCATCCGCCGCATGAAACAGCACCACCCAGGCCAGCAGGGGCAGGGCGGCGGCCACGATGGCCGGGTTGTTTGTGTACAGACCCACCACCTGCGTGCGGCCGACGAACACTGCCCCGGCCACCGCCAGCGCCAGCAACAACGCCAACTGAACACCATGCCAGCCCAGGCGGCGCGCGGCGCGCAGATCGCCAGCGCCTATGCATTGCGCTACCAGGGTGCTGGAGGCGTTGCTGAGTGCCAGCGGCAGCATGAAGAGCACGCTGACCAGGTTGGCGGCAATCTGGTGGCCGGCCACAGCGGTTTCGCCCAGGCGGGAGATGAAGATGGCCATGAAGGCAAAACCCGTCACCTCCACGCCAATGCCCAGGCCCATGGGCACGCCCAGCTTCAGCAAGGCCTTGATCGACGCGGCGTGTGGCGAGCGCTGGCCGGCAGCGCCAAGCGCATACGGCCGGTAGAACGGATCGCGCCACAGCAACAGGCCGGCCACGATGGCCTGCGCCCACATTGCCACGGCGGTGGCGATGCCGCAGCCCACCACGCCCAGTGCCGGTACCCCCCAGGCCGGCACACCCGACACCAGGGCCAGCGTCAGCGGTACCTTGAGCGCCAGGCCACCAATCTGAAGGGCCATCACGGCCTTGGGCCGCGAAACCGCCGTGTTGAAGCCCCGGAAGACCGTGAAGGCCAGCGACGCGGGCAGGGCCACCGCCAACGCCAGCAGGTAGCCCTGCACCTTGCCGGCCACTTCCGGGCTGGCCTTGGACAGGGCCAGAAAAGGCGCAGGAAAGGCCAGCAGCGCGCAGCCCGCCAGGGCCAGCACCGCAGCCAGCCACAGGGCTTGCCACACCTGGTGGCCGGCCTCGCGCAGGCGCTTGGCGCCATAGAGCTGGCCCACGATGGGGCTGATGGCCAGCACCATGCCCATCAGTCCGATGAAGATGGTGATGTAGGTGGCGCCACCCACGGCCAGCGCTGCCAGGTCGGTCGGGGAGTGGCGGGCCACCAGCACCGTGTCGATGGTGCTGAAGGCGAGCACGGCCAACTGGCCCACGAACACTGGCCAAGCCAGCGGCAGGATGCGTCGCACGCTGTCAAGAAAGCGTGGCGTCATCGGCGGGTGGGCCCAGGGTCAGAGGCCAGCCTGGGTTCGTCGGGCACGGCTTGGGCGGCGCGGGTCGACAGGTTCGCCCGTTCGGCGTAGCGGTTGAATCGCCAGGCCGTGCCCTCCATAGTGATGCGACGCCAGACGCTGCGTTTTTCGCCCGGGCTGAACAGCGGCCAGTGCTGCACTTCGTCCTCGGTGCGGCCGCAGCCCTTGCACAGTGCGTCGCCCTGCGCGGTCGAGCAGATGGCGATGCAAGGTGCATCGGGCGTGAGGGCATACCAGGCCAGCCAGGCCGCGTGCGCTGCCGCCGGCATCGAGTCTTCGTCGGCCAGCGGTTCGCGGTAGTACACCAGCAGCCCGTACACCTCGGCCAGCGCCAGTACCTCGGGGCAGGCGATGACGCCGTCGGCCGAGGGCGAGCGTGCCCGCCACCAGTTGATGGCAGATTCGATGTCGGTGATGTGGATGCCGGCCATGGGCTACGGAGCAGAGCGTGCGGGCGTCACCGGGCGAGCCCGGAGGTCGGTTGCGTTCAAAGGGCGGCCAGCATAGCGTCATCAGCCCGCCCGGCGTGCAGGCAGGCCATGCATACTTTGCCCCGTGAAGACAAAGCAGTGCGCGCTTGCCCTGAACTTGCACCGCATGGGCGGCGCCAGCGGCCTGGGCGCCGTGATGCGCTTCGCTGTATTGGCGTGTGTTGCCTGGGCCGCCCCGGTGGCCCATGCCGGCGAATTCAGCGATGAATTTGATCGCCAGCGCTTCAAGTCGGCCTTCGAACACGAGGTTGCGTTCCGCGAGGCCGCCATCCATGTGGCCTGGGGCGCCGAGTCCCTGTGCGACGACACCAGCGAGATCGAGCCCCTGGTGATGTGGTCTGTGCGGGGGTTGCGCAAGGGCTTGTCGTCGCATGAGCAAAAGCTGTTCACGCAGGCCACCGGCATGGACGAGCATTGGCGCATCGTCTGGCTCGACGAGGGCGCGGCCGATGAACTGAAGCTGGGCCAGCGCGTGCTGGCCGTCAACAAGCGGGCCTTGCCGGCACCTGGCACCAAGCTGGAAATGGGCGCGGTGTTTCGCGGTGGCGCCACCATGTCGGTCGACGACCAGGCCTTTTGGGATGTGATGCACAAGGCGCGCGACGAGGCCAATGCAGACTCATCGATGACGCTCACGCTCGAGGGTGGGCGTGAGGTGAAAGTGGGCACCCAGACCGGTTGCGCCGGCACGGTGACCGCCACCGCATTCGACGACGAGGCGCAAAACTTCCAGCGCCAGGAGGGGCGGCGCAGCAAGATTCCGGGCAACGCCCTGCTGGAAGCCCACACCCGCGATGAGCGGCGCTGGCTGGCAGCCTTTGGCACCTACTTTCTGGCCAGCGAGAAATCCATCCTGCGCCAGCGCTCGTCAGACAACGCCGGCAACCTCTTCACGATTGGCAAGGTCCTGGCGTTGGCGGTGCCCGGCGCGGGCACGTTGGTGTCGGCCCTGGAGGCCCAGGCCCAGCGCAGCATCCAGGTCGATGGTCTGGTCGGCGGCGCCGACCTGTTTGCCAACGAGGTTGTGCTGGCGATGGGCGGCGATCCATCGGTGGGCTTGCGCTTGTCGAACCGGCTGCAGGCCAAGGGCATCCTTGCCGATGTGCTGGTGATGAGCGAGTTCCGCCGCGCGAACGTCGAATTGCACCTGGCGCGCCTGCGTGAGATCGAGGCTGCCCGCAAAAAAGCCGAGTTGGCTGAAGCCGACGCCGCCGATGCTGCCAGCCGCCCCAAGCCACCGTGATGGCACCGTTTTCGGCGCGCGCGAGGCGGGCGGCAGGGTGTTGCGCGCGGCGAGCCGCGTAAGGAAGGCCGCACTGGTTCGACCAACCGACTTTCTCGCCCATGCCTGAAAGGCCGGCCATGCCAAAGCTGAAACCCCTGGTCGAACTTGCCCGATCGACGGCCATCATCGTGTTGTCCGGCAGCGTGGCGGTGGCCCTGGCTGCACCTGGCGCGATCTGCCAGGTGCGCTCACCCGATCAGCAGGTGCCCTTGGTCGAGCTTTACACCTCAGAGGGTTGCAATTCCTGTCCGCCCGCAGACCGGTGGTTGTCCACTCTGAAAGGCCAGGCGCCGGTCCTGGCGGCGGCCTTTCATGTCGACTACTGGGATCGCCTGGGCTGGCCCGATCGTTTTGCCCAGGCGCGATTCACTGAACGGCAGGCTGCCCAGGTGCGTGCTTCGGGCGCCCGTTTTGCGTACACGCCGCAGGTGCTGGTCAATGGCCGCGACTGGCGGGGTTGGCCGGTGATGCCCACGGGGGTCGCACCCGCCAAGGTGCGGGTACTGCTGGAGCGGCTCGACGCAGACCAGGTTCAGGCCAGCGTGGTTGCGCTGGCCGGTGCGCCGGCGCGCCTGGGCCTGTGGTGGGCCTTGCTGGAGGACGACCACCGCACCGCCGTGGGCGGTGGCGAAAACCGGGGCGAGCAATTGCGCCACGACCACGTGGTGCGCCGCTACGACGCGCTGGCGGGTTGGCCTGCTGCAAGCGGCGGTCCGGCGCAGGTGATGCGTTGGGTCGCGCCCCAGAACGGCGAAGCCGGGCACAAGGCCCGGCTTCTGGTGGTGGTGACCGATGCGGCGACTGGCGCGCCGCTTCAGGCCACCCAGCTGGATTGTCAGAAACCCGCAGTGCGCGCGGGTTGATCCAGCCAGCGCTTGTCAGCGCGGGGTGCGGCGCGGGCCACCAAAAGGCTTGCCAGCCGGGCGCGCGGGGCGCTCGCCATCAAACCCGGGGCGCGCCGGGCGGTCACCGCCGCCAAAGCCTTCGCTGCGCGGCGCGCTGAATCGGCTGTCGTTGCGGAAGCCGCCTTCGCGAAAACCGCCTTGGTTGCCTTCAGGGCGGAAACCGCCCTGGTTGCCTTCCGAGCGGAAACCGCCCTGGTTGCCTTCAGGACGGAAACCGCCTTGGTTGCCTTCAGGACGGAAGCCACCTTGCTGGCCTTCCGGGCGGAAGCCACCACGATCGCCACCACGAAAGCCACCTTGCGGACGACGGTCACCGCCGCCGAAGCCGCCACCAGAGCCACCACCGAAACCACTGCCGCCGCGCGGGCCGCCGAAGCCACCCGGCTTGCCACGGCCAAACGAAGGCTTGCCACCGAAGGACGGGCCGGACGGGCCGTTCATCGTCGGCGCGGTGTACTTGGGCTCCAGACCCGGCACCACCGCCACCGCGATGGGCTGGGTGGTGAAGCGCTCGATGCGGCGGATCATGCCCACATCGCGGCGCTCGGCCAGGGTGATGGCCAGGCCATTGCGGCCGGCACGGCCGGTGCGGCCGATGCGGTGCACGTAGTCCTCGGCCTTCATCGGCAGGCCGTGGTTGATCACGTGGCTGATGGTGGGCACGTCGATGCCGCGTGCGGCGACGTCGGTGGCCACCAGGATGCGCAGGTGGCGGCTGCGCAGGTCTTGCAACACGCGGTTGCGGCGGCCTTGCGGCATGCCACCGTGCAGCGCGGCCACGGCATGGCCGATCTGCTGCAGCTTGAAGGCCACCTCGTCGGCATCACGCTGGGTGCTGGTGAAAACCACGCACTGGTCCATGTCCTTGTCGGTCAGCAACTGTTCGAGCAGGGCATGCTTGTGGTGCATGCTGTCGGCCCAGTGCAGGCGCTGCTCGATCGAGGCGTGGGTGTCGGTGTGCTTGTCGACGCTGATGCGCTGCGGCTCACGGGTGAGCTGCTTGGCCAGGTGGCCCACGGTGCCATCGAAAGTGGCCGAGAACATCATGGTCTGGCGCGCGGACGGCAGGGCCTGGGCAATGGTGTTGATGTCGTCGATGAAGCCCATGTCCAGCATGCGGTCGGCCTCGTCCAGCACCAGCAGTTCGATGTTGTTCATGATGGCCGCGCCCGAGTTCATCAGGTCCATCAGGCGGCCAGGCGTGGCGATCAGCAGGTCAAGCGGGCCACGCAGGGCCTTGAGCTGGGCCTGGTAGGGCACGCCGCCGACCACGTGGGCCACGCGCAGGCCGCTGACGCCGTAGCCATACACGCTGCAAGCGCGCGAGACTTGCTGCGCCAGTTCACGGGTGGGTGCCAGCACCAGGACACGCGGGCCGCTGGCCTGGCCCTTGATGCGCTTCTTGGCCGGGTCGAGGCGGGCGTCGAGGATGCGCTGCAGGGCGGGCCAGACGAAGGCGGCGGTCTTGCCGCTGCCGGTCTGGCTGGACACCAGCAGGTCGGTGCCGCTCAGGGCCAACGGCACAGCGCGCGATTGCACGTCGGTGGGGCTGCTGTAGCCCGCGTGGGTGATGGCCTTGACGATGTCTGGCGCAAGACCCAGGGCGGCAAATTCGGCGCCGTTCGATTCAACAGGCGGCAAGGCAACGCTGTCATCGGCTTGCAGGGCGGGTTCGTGGGCGAGGTCGAAACTCATGATCAAACTTTCTTCGGGCAAGGCCGGCCCTGGTGGCTTGTGGCCACAACAAGGCAAGCCACGGCGCCGCCAGGGAGGCGGACAGCCGCAGAGGGCGCACTTCGATGGAAGGGTGGGGCGATGCAGGCGGCTGTTGAAAAGCGCCTGTGCAGCCGCGCATTGGCGGCCACCTTGCCCAAAACGTCCTGAAGCGACGGCATCGCCGCCAACCAGGACACGAGACGCGGTGGAGTCCCTGCGGTGCTGTCTGGCAGCTGTGTGCAGGGCCCGGCTCGTAAAGGGTCAGAGGGGATGTACGAAATTCACCAACCGTGGTTGGCGAAGCCGCTGATTATGGCATCAAACGGCTTGGCGTGGAGGCCTTACTTCACGACAAGCTTCAGGCGGCCAGGCGCTGGGCTTGCTGCGCATCGGCCAGGATCATGTCGACCGCCTTCTCGGCGATCATGATGGTCGGGCCGTTGGTATTGCCGCCCACCACGCTGGGCATGATGGACGCATCGACCACCCGCAGCCCCTGGATGCCGTGCACCTGCAAGCGCGCATTCACCACATCGAGCGGCCCGCTGCCCATGCGGCAACTGCCCACCGGGTGGTAGATGGTGTCGGCATGGTTGCGGATGAAGGACTCGATCTGTGCATCGGTTTGTGCCGCCGCCGAGGCCGGCAATTCGCGCCCGCCCAGATTTGCCAGAGCGGGTTGCGACAGGATCTGGCGCATGCGCTTGAAGCCAGCCAGCAGGCGCGCCATGTCATCGGGCTCGTTGAAGAAGGCCGGGTCGATCAGTGGCGCGGCCAGGGGGTCGGCGCTGGCCAGCGTGACACTGCCGCGGCTCTTGGGATGCAGCAGGCACACGTGACAGGAGTAGCCATGGCCAAACACCGGTTTGCGTCCGTGGTCGACCAGCTTGGCGATGACGAAGTGCAGTTGCATGTCGGCCACCGTTTCGCCCGGCTGGCTGGCAAAAAAGGCGCCGGCCTCGGCAAAGTTGGTGGTCATGCGGCCGGTGCGGTGGGTTCGCCATTCGCGCACATCGCGCCAGGCTTGCCAGGCGCCCGCCAGGGACAGGCCGAACAGCTCGCGCAGGCCGGGCGTGTCGACCACCTGCACCACGTCGGGGTGGTCGTGCAGATTGCGGCCCACGCCGGCCAGGTCGTGCAACACGGCGATGCCATGCTGCTGGAGGTGGGCGCCGGGGCCGATGCCGCTGGTCATCAGGATCTGTGGTGACTGCAGGGCGCCTGCGCAAAGCAACACCTCACGCTGCGCGGTCAGCGTGGTGCGCACGCCGTCACGTTGGTATTGCACGCCGGTGGCACGCCGGCCCTGCAGCACGATGCGGGTGACGTGCGCGTCGGTGATCACCTGAAGATTGGGCCGCCCCAGGGCCGGGCCCAGATAGGCCTTGGCCGCGCTGCAGCGCTCGCCCTTGCGGTGCGTGACCTGGTACCAGCCCACGCCTTGCTGGTCGGGCCCGTTGAAGTCTGGGTTCAGCGGCAACCCCGCCTGGACGCCTGCGTCGATGAATCGTTGCGCGATGGGGTTGGGGCTGCCTTGTTCCAGCACCGTGAGCGGGCCGTCGGCGCCATGAAAATCGTCGGCGCCGCGCACATTGCCCTCTGACTGCTTGAAGTAGGGCAGCACGTCGTCGAATGACCAGCCGGCATTGCCCTCGGCGGCCCAGCGGTCGTAGTCCTGGCGTTGGCCGCGGATGTAGACCATCGCATTGACCGAACTCGATCCGCCCAGCACCTTGCCGCGCGGCTGGTAGCCGCGTCGCCCGTTCAGGCCGGGCTGGGGCACGGTCTCGAACTTCCAGTTCATGCCCTTGGCGCGCGACATCAACGCCAAGCCGGCGGGGCAATGAATCAAGGCGCTGCTGTCAACGCCGCCCGCTTCGATCAACGCCACTTGCACGGCGGGGTCTTCGCTCAAGCGCGCTGCCAGCACGCAGCCAGCCGAACCACCACCGATCACCACATAGTCGAACATGTCAGAGTCTCCGTTTTGGGGGCGCATGCGTCCCTGCGCAGCGGTCAAATCATCATAGCCACGGGCGTCGCGGCGGCCATAGGCTGGAGTGCTGTCTCTAAAAGCAAGGCCGTATCCAAGCAGTTGATCGTCTGCCCCGGGCCAATAGCTGTTACATTACGGGCACAGACATGCACGAGGCCGTTTCCACAAGGTCTTATCCCCGTACCGCCCGATTCGATTGCCGTTTTTTTGCGCGGCACCCTCGTTGAAGGCCGGCCCAGGTTTGAACTCCCGGTTCGACGTTTCTTGAGTGTTTCTGTCCACGCTGGCGAAAGCTTGCGCGCGTTATTTTTTCTTCAACAGACTCAACAAGGAATCTCCCCATGAGCACCCCCACCCAGACCGGCGTCGTCAAATGGTTCAACGATGGCAAGGGCTTCGGCTTCATCACGCCTGAAGACGGCAGCAAGGACCTGTTCGCCCACTTCAGCGAAATCCGCAACAACGGCGGCTTCCGCAGCCTGGCCGAAAACCAGCGCGTCGAGTTTGAAGTGAAGCAAGGCCCCAAGGGCCTGCAAGCTGCGAACATCCGCCCGCTGTAAAACGCTGACGGCGCTGGCTGCCCTGGCAGCCGGACATAAAAAA
>JANOAQ010000839.1:0-5906 GCA_031411195.1 Burkholderiaceae bacterium
CGGGCCGGCGGTGGTGCAGGGCTGTTCTCGGCCATCATTGCCGGCTGGGCCGCTTCGGGCCCGGTTGGTTCCATCCCCGTGACCCAGGAGATCACTGCATGAGTGCCGCCATGGTATTGCTGGACCCGACCTCGGAGCGATCGCCCGTGGCCCGGGCGCTGACCGCTCGACCGCCAACGCTCAAAGGCCTGGCGGTGGGCCTGCTCGACATTTCAAAGCCGCGTGGCAATGTGCTGCTCGACCGCCTGGCCGAGCTGTTGCAGGCCCAGGGCGTGACGGTCAACCGCTACCGCAAGCCCACCTTCACCCGACCGGCACCCACGGCCCTGCGCCAGCAGATCGCCGCCGAGAACCAGCTCGTCATCGAAGGCCTGGCCGACTGAGGATCGTGCACGTCGTGCTGTATGCATGACATCGCAGATCTGGAGTCGCGGGGCCTTCCCGGGGTGGGCATTGCATCGAGTGAATTTGTACAGGCCGCAGCGGCCCAGGCGGTGTCGCTGGGCTTCGACGCGGCCATGGTGTTCGTGGCGCATCCCATCCAGGACCGCACCGACGATGAAATGCGCGCGCTGGCCGATGCCGCCTTGCCGGGCATCCTGCAGCGGCTGGTGGCGTCGGGCGCCGCAGCGACTTAGGCAGCGCCAGGGTCCGCGCCTGCGCCTGCGCAGGCGCAGGCGCCTGCAATCGCCATTGCCCTTGCAATTGACTTTGCGCCCGTTCGTGGGGCGATGATCGCGGCGCCGTGATCATCGCCACCGCTGGCCATGTGGACCATGGCAAGACCAGCCTGGTGCGGGCCCTGATCGGCAACGGCCGGGGCACCGACACCGACCGCCTGCCCGAAGAGCAGCGCCGGGGCATGACCATCGACCTGGGTTTTGCCTTTGTGCCGGGCGACGACACGGCGCAGCGTGGGGCCGACGACGGCGCGCAGTTCGGTGCGGGTGGCCTGGCCTTTGTCGATGTGCCCGGCCACGAGCGTTTTGTGCGCAACATGCTGGCCGGCGTGGCCGCGGTGGATGCCGCCTTGCTGGTGGTGGCCGCCGACGACGGCCCCATGCCGCAGACCCGCGAGCACCTGGCCATCCTGGGCCTGCTGGGCGTGCCACGGTTGCTGGTGGCATTGAGCAAGATCGACCGCGTGGATGCCGAACGCCAGCAAGCCGCCCTGGCCGAAGTGCGCGCCTTGCTGGCCACTGGCCCGCATGCCGATGCCCCGGTGTTTGCACTGGCAAGCACCACCGGCGACGGTGTGCCGGCCTTGCTTGCGCACCTGCAGACACTGGCCCGCGCGCTGGCTGCACGGCCGGTGGCCGGGCACTTTCGACTGGTCATCGACCGCAGCTTTCTGGTGGCCGGGGCCGGGCGCGTCGTCACCGGCACGGTGCTGGCGGGGCGGCTGCGCCTGGGTGATGCGGTGGTGGTCTCGCCTGCCGGCACGGTGGCCCGGGTGCGCGGCCTGCATGCGCAGAACCACGCGGTCGAGCAGGTCCGGGTTGGCCAGCGCTGTGCGATCAACCTGGCGGGCGCCGATGTCAAGCGCGCCGAGCCCGCACGCGGCGACTGGCTGGTGGCGCCAGCCGCCCATGCCCCCACCAGCTGGCTGGATGTGCAGTTGCAAGTGTTGCCCGGCGAGGCCAAGGCCCTGGGCACGCGCGGCAATTTTCAACTGCACCTGGGCGCCGCTGCGGTGGGCGCCCGCCTGACGCCGCTGGACGCCGACATGCTGGCGCCGGGTGCCACCGCCTTCGCCCGCCTGGTGCTGGACCGGCCGGTGAGCGCGGCGTGGGGCGAGCGCTTCATCCTGCGCGACCCGGCTGCCAACCGCACCGTGGGCGGCGGCTGGGTGATCGACCCCTTCGGCCCCGTGCGCGGCCGGGCCCGGCCGGCGCGGGTGGCCCAGTTGGCGGCGCTGGCCTTGCCCGATGCAGCGCAGGCCCTGGCGGCGGGCCTGGCGTTGGCGCTCGAGGGCCTGGACCTGGGTGCCTTTGCCATGGCGCGCAACCTGTTGCCGGCCGATCTGCACGGTTTGAAGGACCGGCTCGGCCTGCACGCCTTTTCAGCCCAGGGCGCGGCGTGGGCAGTGTCAGGCGCGCGCTGGGCGGCTTGCCAATCGGCGGTGCTGGCCGGCGTTGACCGGTGGCATGCCGAGCAGCCCGACAGCCTGGGCCCGGACGAGGCTGCCTTGTTGGCCGCCAAGGGCGCGGACGAAGCACCGCCCACCCGTGCCCTGCTGCGCGCCGTACTGGCCGAACTGATCGATGCTGGCGCTCTGGCGCGCGACGGCATGCGCTGGCGCCGCCCGGGCCACTGGGTGGCCTTGTCGGCCGACGATGAAGCGCGCCTGCAGCAAGCCCTGGCCTGCATGCTGCCGGGCGGCCTGCGTCCACCCATCGTCGGCGAACTGGCCACCGCCGTCGGCAGGCCGCTGCCCGAGTTGATGGCCTGGCTGGACGGCATGGCCCGGCGCGGCCTGCTGGTGCGCGTGGCGCCCAACCGCTACTACCCGCCCGAAGCCGTGGCCAGCCTGATCGCCCAGGCGCGTGCGCTGGCGGCCGAGCGCGAGGACGGCAGTTGCGACGCGGCCGCCTACCGCGACCGCACCGGCATCGGCCGCAACCTGGCAGTGCAGGTGCTGGAGTTTCTCGACCGGGTGGGTGTCACGCGCTTCGACGGCGTGCGCCACCGGCTGCTGCCCTGAAGCAGGCCGGTGCTGGCGCGCTCAAGCAAAGCGGAAAGAGATGGTGCCCAACGGGCCGTAGTCGGCGTGGAAGTTGTCGCCCGCCACCGCATTGGCCGGCCGGGTGAAGCTGCCGGCCAGCACCACGTCACCGGCGTTGAGCTGCTCGCCGTGCGGCGCGATCTTGTTGACCAGCCAGGCCACGCCGTTGGCCGGGTGGTTGAGCACGGCAGCCGCCAGCCCGGTTTCTTCGATCACGCCGTTCTTGAACAGCATGGCGCCCACCCAGCGCAGATCGACCTCCATCGGCCTGACCGGACGCCCGCCCAGCACGATGCCGGCATTGGCGGCAAAGTCGCTGATGGTGTCGAAGACCTTGCGCATGGCCCGGGTGTCGCGGTCGAACTGCTCGATGCGGGCGTCGATGATCTCGATGGCGGGGCTCACATAGTCGGTGGCCGACAGCACGTCGAAGAGCGTGACGTTGGGGCCCTTCAGCGGCTTGCCCAGGATGAAGGCCAGCTCCACCTCCACCCGTGGCGCGATGAAGCGGCTGGCCGGGATGTCGCCGCCCTGGCTGAAGAACATGTCGTCCATCAACGGTGCGTAGTCGGGCTCGTCGATCTGGCTGCTTTGCTGCATGGCGCGCGAGGTCAGGCCGATCTTGCGGCCCTTGACGGTGCGGCCGTCGGCCACCTCCAGGGCCACCCAGGCGCGCTGGATGGCGTAACCATCCTCGATGGACATGCCCGGGTGCTGCTTTGAGAAGTGCCGCAGCGGCGTGCGGGCCTTGCGCGCGTCGTACAACTGGCGCGCCAGGGCGGTGATGGTGTCGGGGCTGAGCATGGGTGTGCGGTGCCTTGAAGGGGCTGTCAGGGGGCTTTCTGGAACAGGGGATGCAGCGAGCTGTTCTTGGCGTCGAACACTTCGGGCCCCTCATCGATCTGCAGGGTGATGCCCACGGGCCGGCTGGCCTGCAGCGGCGCAAAGTGGGCCTTGGCCACGGCTTCGAGGGCGCGGCCGGTCTGCTGAACCACCGCCGGGCTGCGGCCACGGGCGATGCGCAGGTTGAGGTAGACAAAGCCGTAGTCGCCGCTCATGCCGGCTGCCAGGCCTGCCGCCCCGCCATCGGCCACCGCAAAGTGCGGCGCGGGGTAGGCCAGCACGCGGATGCCGCCGGGCGGCATGACCGGTTTGCCGGCTTCGTCGCGCAGCGCCAGCATGGTTTCGGCCAAGGCGCGGCACAGCGCCGTCATGTCGCTGAGGGCGTCGAGGTTGCCGGTGTAGTGGATGGCGAGGTGGGGCATGGCGGGGGCTTTGCGGGTGCTGCTCTACAGCCGGGTGGTGATGGACGTGTAGCCGTTGGCGCTGGACGCCACGGCTTGGGGCACGGCCGCGCCGGTCTGCGGCGTGACCGGAAAGACGGCATTGATCTGCCCGGTGCCCGAGGCGCCGAAGTAAGGCGTGATCACCTCCACCGGCGCGTCGTAATCGGCCCAGCCCAGGGCGCCCAGCAGCATGGCGGTGTCGTGCATGAAGCCCTCGCCATGGCCCTTGGCCGCGTACTCGGGCAGCATGGCGCAAAAGTCTTTCCACTGCGCGTCTTGCCACATCTGCACCACCTGGTGGTCGAGCCGCTCCAGGAAGGGGCTCCACACCTTGAAGGCGTACTCGGGCGCCAGGCCGTTTTGCGCAAAGCGGTGGCTGAGCGAGCCACTGGCCATGAACGCCACTGTGCCGTCGTAGTGGTCTTCAACCGCTTTGCGCATGGCCCAGCCCAGGCGGGCGCTGTCGTTGAGGTAGTGCACGGTGCACAGGGCCGATACCGAGATGGCCTTGAAGTGCTGGTCGGCATTCATGTAGCGCATGGGCACCAGGGTGCCGTACTCGGGGTTCAGCGTGGTGGCGTGGTGGGCCAGCGTTTCGACCCGGTGCTCGTTGCACACCTGGGCCAGCAACTGGCCCAGCGCGGGGTTGCCGGGGATGTCGAAGCCCAGGTTGCTGATGAAGTGCGGCAATTCGTTGCTGGTGTACACGCCCTTGAAGTGCAGCCCGCAGTTGAGGTGGTAGTTGGCATTGACCAGCCAGTGCGTGTCGAACACCACAATGGTGTCCACGCCCAACGCGCGGCAGCGCCGGCCGATCTCGATGTGGCCGTCGATCGCATCTTGCCGCGTGCCCTGGCGCGGGCCGGGCAGCTCGCTCAGATACATCGACGGCACGTGGGTGATCTTGGCGCAGAGCGCGAGCTTGCCCATGGGGTGCCCCTTTTTGTCGATCAGCCGCGCAGCGTGATCTGGGCGATGAACACCACCCACAGCGCCACCAGCAGCACCGCGCTGATGGCAAACACGCTGAAGCGGTGCATCACGTTGTTGTAGCCGATGTGGATGAAGCTGTGCACCACGCGCAGCGCAACGTAGAGCCAGGCACCGGCCAGCAACAGCGGCGTCACCTGCTGGGTGGCAAACAGCGCCACGCACAGCACGTAGAACAGCACCGGCATCTCGAACAGGTTGCGAAAGTTGTCGGCCCCCCGGGTGTTTTGCAGCACAGCGCCCATCTGGCTGCTGCTGGCCACCTTGTTCGGGTGGATGCGGCGGGCGGTCATCTCGGCGATGCGCTCGCGCAGCATCAGGGCCATCACCACGCTCACCAGCACCACCATCGCGGCGATGGGATAAAAGATCTCGAAACCGGTCATGCTCAAACTCCCCAATGTGGAATGTGGTGGCCGCCCAATGACACGGCGATGTTCTTGGGCTCCAGAAAAACCTCGTGGCTCCAGGTGCCGCCTTCGCGCCCGGTGCCGCTGGCCTTGGTGCCGCCAAAGGGCTGGCGCAGGTCACGCACATTCTGGCTGTTGACGAAGCACATGCCCGCCTCGATGGCGGCGGCCACGCGGTGGGCACGGCCCAGGTTCTCGGTCCAGACGTAGCTGCTCAAGCCGTACTGGATGTCGTTGGCCTGGCAAATGGCGTCGGCCTCGTCGGCAAACGGGATCAGGCAGGCCACCGGGCCGAAAATCTCATCCTGCGCGACCTTCATGCGGTTGTGCACGTCGGCAAACACGGTAGGCCAGACGAAGTTGCCACGCTGCAGATCGGCCGACAGCGCGGGCGCGTAGCTGGGCCGGTCGAGCCCGCCGCACAGCAGGGTGGCGCCCTCCTTCGGGCCCAGCTCGATGTAACTGCGCACCTTGGCCAGGTGGGCCTGGCTGATC